>CAKZMA010000243.1 GCA_937127375.1 uncultured Coleofasciculus sp.
CTGAGGGAGTTCAGCGGATTGCTTACGAACAGATAGACAAAGCATTAGCCCAATTTTGGCATGATTAAAGCAGCGCGGGAACGGGTCAAAGATTGGTCAATTAAAAGCAATGACTGGTCAACGATACAGGAGAGTGTTCAGCGTGTCTATAAACGAGGGGATAAAGCATTAATTGTAGCCTTTAATCAGCCTAGCGTTGAGAATTTTCACGATTGGCGCAAGCGGGTAAAATACCTTTGGTATCACCTGCGACTGCTTAAATTAGTATGGTCAGATTTAATGGCAGAAATGGCATCACAGACGAAACAATTAGCCGATTATCTAGGGGATGACCATGATTTAGCGATGTTGCGTCAGCTACTGGAACAGGAACCCGAACTAGGCTGCGATCGCACTCAACTAGACGCCCTAATTGGCTTAATTGACCGCCGCCGACTCCAATTGCAGCAGTCAGCATACTGTTTAGGACAGCGCATTTATGCAGAGAAACCAGGAGTCTTCGTTGAGCGGATCGGCGTATACTGGCAGATTTGGCGATCGGAACGTGAGCAACCCAGTTCGCAGTTGCGCTTGTAGTTGCGATGCGAGCGCCATCAACGCATGGCTGAGAGGAACTTACCGATCATTAATCCACTTCCAATGGACCAATCCCCTTCTGTGTGGTAAAATGCTTTAACTCCTCCACCAACTTACTATCATTCGACGCCGTTCTCGCCCCCGCCTGGGCTGCCCAGTGTTTCAGCGCTTCAATTTGCTCCCGTGCGATCGCGGCAAGTGGTACCGTTTCTTCTATCGCCCGCACAATATCCTCTGTGGTAAAATCTCGCCGTTGTCCATTCACCACCGTACCATAAGCTCGATGCATGGCATCAATAATCACCTGTTCAATCTCTGCCCCACTAAAATCCTTCCCCTGTCGTGCTAATCTAGCTAAATCAAAATCTCGTAACCGAGAAGGGCGTAAGGGTTGCAAATGTACCTTAAAGATATCCTTGCGTTCGGCTTCCGTGGGCAAATTCAAAAAGAAGATTTCATCAAATCTGCCTTTTCGCAATAACTCAGCGGGCAAAATCTGCACATTATTCGCCGTCGCCACAATAAAAACGGGACTCGTCTTTTCCTGCATCCAGGTAATCAGCGTACCAAATACCCGTCTGGATGTACCCGAATCCCCATCAACGCCAGCACCAATATTACCAAACGCCTTATCAATCTCATCAATCCATAATACACAAGGTGCGATCGCTTCACTAATTTGAATCATCTGGCGCACCCGACTTTCACTTTCCCCGACAATCCCGCCAAATAATCGCCCGGTGTCTAACCGCAATAAGGGCAAACGCCATTCATGGGCAATGGTTTTCGCGGATAGCGATTTCCCGGTTCCCTGAATTCCCACCAGTAAAATTCCCTTAGGATTGGGAATTCCATAGCGTCGCGCTTCTTCCGTAAACGCATCTTGACGCATCCGTACCCATTGCTTGAGATTCTCCAATCCACCGACATTTTTTAATGACTCCTGGGCGGTAAAAAAGTCTAAAATTCCCGTTTGGCGAATGGCTTGTTTTTTCTCCCCTAATACGCCATCAATATCTGTTTCATTTACCTGTTGTTTGGCGGCTAATGCCTTTGCCAATACCCGGGCAATTCTGGCACGACTCAATCCCTGACAAGCTTTAACTAATTGTTCCCGCGCTAATCCAGATACATTTAAGTTTTCTGGTTTGACCAGAATATTAATCAGATAATCAATTTCCTGGGAATTAGGCAAGGGAAAATCAATAACCGTAACTTCCTCACTCAATTCTGCTGGCACTTCTAAGGTATGACTGGTGAGGATTAAGGTTTTGCGAGAACGCTTAAGTTCCTTGGTTAGATTCTTCAATTCTCGGATCACGGGCGCATTGCGATCGCTCTGAGGATTTTTTAAGATAAAATGTAGATCCCGGAGGACAAATAAGCTATTTTCCTGAGGATCAGTCTTGCGAATCCGATGCAGCGCCCCCATAACTGAACCCTTATCCGCCCCATTATCCTCCCATCCCCGCACAATATCCCAGAGTAAAACTTGGCGTTCGGGTTGAGATTGTACAGCAACTGAATGTAATACTTCTTCCACGGGTTCTTCTTCAACCGCCACGATATAAAGTAACGGATAACGCGCCCGGATCATTAAATCTAATTGTTCGATTAAGGTTTGATGGGGATTAAAGGTATTAGTCATTTGTCAAAACACTGATTTCACGGATTTATTGTCTAGATGGAGTAGGGAGGTGGGAGCTTATTCACACTGATTACACAGAAAAGTTTGTTCTCTCATCTTGACAGTGTAATTAGGAGTTTAACGTCATGATTAAACCCGCCCCTACCCAATTTTTCTTAATTTATCGTAATCACTAAATCCAATGGGAAAATCGGTATGCTCATCATAATCGGCATTGTCTAGATTAGCATCGGTCAGCTTAACTCCTTTTAGTTTAGCGCCCCTCAAGTTGGCGTCACTCAAGTCTGCTCCCATTAGATTTGCGCCAACCAGATTAGCTTCGGTAAAATTAGCTTGGCTTATATTAGCGTTACTCAGGTTTGCCCAACTGATAATCCCTTGAGTCAGATTTGCCTCTTGCAGGTTAGCATTACTTAAATCTGCCCCTCTGAGATTTGCCTCTGTGAGTTCAGCTTGACTGAGGTTTGTCTCCTTTAGGGAAACACCAGTTAGGTTAACATGGCTGAGATTTGCCTGACTGAGTTCTACACCGTTTAGAATAGTTTGGTTGAAGTTCGCGCCTTTAAGGATTGCTCCGGTTAAATCGACTCGATTAAGATAGGCTCCACTGAGATTAGCATCACTTAAATCAATCTCGCTCAAGATTTCCCACTGCAAACAAATCCCACTTAAATTCGCTCTTGAGAACGCCCGATGTCCGGCTTCGTAACGGTTGAGGAGTTCCTTGGCTAATCGGATACTGTACTGAGTTAAGGCTGATTCGGCTTGAGTGGTGGCGTGTTTTTCTAGGAGAGAATAAGCAGTTTGGTGAATCTCCCACACTTCATCATCTAAGGCTTGAATAAGTATCGCTATGCCCTTTTGCCGATAATTCAGGGCGTTATGGAGGGCGGCAATTTTGGCATTCAGGGATAGGGGAGAGGATGAGGGGTTCTGATTCAACTGCTGTTTTACGGCTTCAATTCCGCCTAATACAGCGTCTCCTCTGGAGATTGAACCGCCCAAAACCACATCAGTGGCTTGAGGTTGATCTGGATAAGCTGTCATAGATAACAAAATAAGGGCACGATACTACCGTACCCTTTTTATGCTGTTCAGGGTTCATTGCTATTAACAATTAGCCCTAAACCTCTATACTAATAGACAATTTATGTCAAGAGTTCCGACTCTAGTCAATCGCATCCGCCGTATCTTCTAATGCTCGCTGCGCTGATTTACTGGCTTTACTTGCTTTATCTTGCACAACATCGGCTGTATCTTCTGCGGCGCGTTTCGTCTTTTTGGCTATATTTTCACCCGTCTCTTGTACCTTGTCTTTCGTGTCTGCGGCTGAACGTTTGGCAGACTTAGCTACATCTTCAGCAACATCTTCAGTTTTTTCCTTTGCCTCTTTTGCCGAACGCTTGGCAGACTTGCTTACATCTTCAGCCGCATCTGTTGTATTGTCTTTGAGATTTTCAACACCCCTCTGAGTTCCCTCAGTCACACCCTCAGTGAGATTAGTAGCTGACTCTTTCACATCTTTGCCGAGTCGCTCAACTCGTTTATTCAGCGGCGCTCCTTCTTGATAATTCTCGATAAACTTTTCAGGAGTATCCGCCTTCTTCTCTAGATTTTTCTCGGCGTTTTTAATTAATTTGTCCGCATTATCCTTTGCCTGACGAGACGTTTTCGGAGAATCAATCCCCTGATAGTCCTTCGCTCCGCCTGTAGGCGTGAGAACTTCAGTAACATTTTTGGTTACATCGTCAGCCGTCTTCGCTGATACTCCACTATTGCATCCTGTACTGATGAATACAAAGATACCCGCTAAAGCCACGGTTAATAATTGAGTAAACCGTTTATTTTTTAGCCAATCTATCATTCTGCTCATAAAAAAAATCTCCTTACTTTTATTGTCAGTGAATTATCCTAAGTCTAAAGCCGTCACCGTTCTCAGCTTAATCGAGCTAATTCAGGTTGCTCTACCGAGTTGTTTGATACGTTTAACCTACGGCTGACATCAGGATTTAGAGACATATTGTTCTCTGTGTAACTGTCTCCCCCCTTCTTGTAGGGGTTATTCGTACCTCCAGCTTGAACCGGAGGATTTTCTGGACGCCCACTGTCTACCACTGTACTACTACACGCCGTACCAATCAGTAGCATCACGCAGGCTAAAGCCAGTGTTAATATCTGTCGCCAAATCTCAGTCAGTCGTTTCACGCTATACTCCTAAGCGATATGCACCTCACGATTGCCTAGCTTATCACTATCCAGGCGATCGCTATCTCTAGCCAAGGTGACATTCTACTTTATCCTGGAAGCGACTCGTCTCTAACTGAAGACAGAGAAAAATCATTTGCACTCTTCAGGAGCGTCTCTTCTCTTCTGCCCCCCTGCACCCCATCTAAACCGAAAACTTCTCGATCTACTGATTTTCGGGTTTCTCTTCCAAATTAACATAGTCCCGAAGCTGAGAAAACACTCGGTAAGCATCTAGCTGAAATTCGGAACTTGTAGTATTATCCATTTTGATCAGATTATATTGGACATTTTCCGTATGAATGGCAAAGGTAATTTTAAACACTTCAAAAAATGTAATCACCCAACGACA
The DNA here is from genome assembly GCA_937127375.1 of uncultured Coleofasciculus sp. Classification (GTDB taxonomy): domain Bacteria; phylum Cyanobacteriota; class Cyanobacteriia; order Cyanobacteriales; family Coleofasciculaceae; genus Coleofasciculus. The sequence goes on from CAKZMA010000243.1 coordinate 4,821, forward strand.
GTCCTCTTCCGAATAATTGGTGTAATATTGAATTAATTTAGCAATGCAAGTTTCTAGATGATTACGCGAGTTCGGACAAATCATAATGATTTTCAGCAAGAGCATCGCTAAGGTTAAGTGATGACCTTGAGACATGAGTAAAATAAACAGGGGTGACGGCTCATCCTGATTTTCAGTGGTTAAATATTCAATTAAGCGGTTACAGGTTCTCAGGAGTAATGCCGCCTCTATGGTTGTATCATGGTAATCTTTGTAGAGATCATTTAATTTCTCAGTTAAGGTTTGATTTAAGGATTTAACTAGCTCTTTCTTTTTAACCGAAAATATCAGATAGTTTTGTAAACTTTTCTTAAATCGTTTATAGTTAAAATCTTTGGTTTGTTCTAAAAATATATTAGCGACATTTTTATAGTTAAACATTCCATGCTTAACTACGATTTTTTTAATTAGATCAACAACTTTATCCCCTAAACCTGTAGGATTATTGTAAATAGGTTTCCGACAAATTGCGGATTTAGAGTGCGCCGTATACATTGCCAAATCAAACTTGAACTGATCTTTGAGTTTTTTTGACAAGATTCTCGCCGCTTCACGTTGCTCCACGGGGTTGTTCAGATTTGTATACTGGGGAACGAGTAGATAAGAGATATAACGGTTACTCCAATGACCTGGATCTGAAGTTACTTGTTGAGTAATAAATAATTGAAGTTCGTGATAGTCTTGACTGTTAATGAAATTTAACAGCCATGCTCTTTGACGGCTTAATGTTTGCGATAATGTTTTTCGCGTCAGTTTTACATCAGAAAATAGGGATACTAAGTCTTGGCTAGCCGTAAAATTTCTTGAGATGTACCAATTATTAATAACAATATAACAGGAACGTTTAAGGGTATTTGTAAATTCTTTTTCATCGTTAGCAAAAAGTATTTCTGATAAAGCGTTAATCGCTTCTGGATTACCTTCTGATGCATTGTAGTCAATAAATAACCATTTAAATTCTTGCAAAACGGTTTCTGGCGGTTGCTGTTTAACCGTATCTAGCAAAAATTGATAGATAACATCCTGTGCCTGCTGAAGAGGGAATCCTAGCTGGTTGGATTGAGTACGAGACTCAGTATGACGAGTATCTAAGATAACTTCCCTGATCATGAAAATCCAAGAGGACGCTCACGCCCTTACTGAAGGTCTAATAGTAGCAAGTTGATGACACCCTGCGTCAAGGCTACCGCTCATCGACGTGTTCAGCTTGACGACCTCACAATTGATATTGACATAAATTCATCATATATATTTTCGCGAAAATATATAGGGGTTGCTGAATAAGTCTTGTGGTGAGGCGAGGGAACAGGGAACGGGGAACAGGGAACAGTAAAGAATGTCCTCAATACTGTTCGGTTAAGGGGAGCGGGGGAAGCAGGGGGAGCGGGGGAAGCAGGGGAAGCATGTAGAGACGTTGCATGCAACGTCTCTTAGCAGGGGGAGAATAATGCTTAAGTCAGCGAGGCGAACGTTTATAGCGAAGACAGCGCTTACTACATACAAACCTTTAAGACTGATCCGACTCAGATTTCATCCGGTTAATTTCCCGTTGTAATTCTTCGAGTTGACGCTGTAATCGTTGGGCTTCCTGGTTTTGCTGCGCTTGGGATGGCACATTGACTGATCCTTCGTCGGTTACTCGTCGATAATTGCCCTGACGAATTTGACGATAGTCTTCTGATTTGACCCAATCTCGCAGATAGCGCAAGCGTTCAACCGGAAAAGGATGGGTAAGAAACGAACCATTCCCACCGTTGTATAATAAAAACTTATAAACTTGATTAAGACTATCTTGGTCAAGGTCTTGAAATCGATCGGATTGGCGGATAAATTCATCAAGGCTGCACTCATGACCATAAGCATGAGAACCCCCCGATAGTTTCATCATTGTTTTCATGACGATATTGATATCATCGATGACCAATAAAGCCGCCCGATCTGACGATAACTCTGCTTTCCGCCGCCATTCATAAAAGGCAAAGAGTAAACCACTGGTGACAATATTGCCGATACCAAAGGTTAAATCTCCCAGAAATGCCGCCGCACCCATCGCCCAGATTCCCATCTGAATTAAAATCGTGTGACCGCATTTGATATGTCCCAGTTCATGTGCCAACACGGTGCGAATTTCGACTTCAGTGAGTAAGTCTAATAATCCTGTGTTCAACACGATATAGGGATGATCCTGTCCTAAGGCATAACTGTTCACTTGGGGATTTTGACTGACAAATAGGGTGGGTTCGGGATGGATATCTAAATCCCGTACACATTCGCGAAATAAGCTGTAAATTGTGGAATATTGGCGCGGTCCCACCTGGATACTGTTGCCCATCAGATAGACGAATTGGGGACGTTCGTAGATAAATTCGACGAATTTGCGGGCAACCAAGTTAAATCCAGGAACACTCCGTAGGGCATCCTCGGCTTGTTGGTCAAGAGGGTGTCGGAAGGCGTCGCTAGAAATTCCAGGATAGGTGGGCATAGGGACGTTGAGGCTGAAACGTGAAAGTTTGTCTTTCTATCCTAGCGATTTGTAGAGACGTTGCATGCAACGTCTCTACTGGCATTTAACCTCTAGTTTTGGCTGACCAAACGCGAGTGGGTAATCCCCAAATGTAGATAAAGCCTTCAGCGGCTTTGTGATCAAACTGATCTTCAGAGGTATAGGTTGCCAGTTCTGGGGTATAGAGAGAGTTGCTAGACGCTCGTCCGACAATCGTGGCATTCCCTTTAAAGAATTTCACCCGCACGCTTCCGGAGACTTGCTCCTGAGTTTGTTGAATGAACGCATCTAGAGCATCTTTTAGGGGAGAGTACCATAACCCCTGGTAAATAAGCTGGCTATAGGTGTCTTCAATCCCTCGCTTATACTGGCTGACATCAGATGTCAACGTGAGGCTTTCTAAGTCCCGATGGGCATGGATTAAGGTTAATAGAGCCGGAACTTCATAAATCTCTCTAGATTTAATGCCGACAACCCGATTCTCAATCATATCAATCCGCCCCACCCCATGATTTCCGGCGACTTGGTTAAGCTGAGTAATCAGGGCGACGGGTTCAAGGGCTTGACCATTTAACGAGATCGGAAGTCCTCGCTCAAAGCCAATATCCACGTATTCTGGATCATTGGGAGTATCCGCGATCGCTTTGGTCATCAGATAGATTTCTTCCGGCGGTTCAGCCATGGGATCTTCGAGAATCCCCGCCTCAATACTGCGACCCAGCAAATTCCGGTCAATACTATAAGGAGACGACTTTTTCACTGGAGAGGGAATCCCGAACCGTTCCCCATACGCGATCGTATCTTCCCGGCTCAACCCCCACTCCCTCGCGGGTGCGAGAACTTTCAAGTTGGGGTCGAGCGCCGTAATCGACACATCAAACCGCACCTGGTCATTCCCTTTACCTGTGCAACCGTGAGCCACGGCATCTGCACCATACTTGTGGGCAGCTTCGACCAATAATTTAGCAATCAGCGGACGCGCTAGCGCCGTGGACAAGGGATAGCGATTTTCATACAGCGCATTTGCCTGAATCGCGGGAAAGGCATAATCGGTGACAAACCGTTCAGTCGCGTCCGCCACCAGAGACTCGGCTGCGCCCGATGTCAAGGCTTTTTCTTTGATCGGTTCTAACTCATCACCTTGACCTAAATCGGCGGCTAGCGTGATCACCTCCTTCACACCCCATTCCTCTTTGAGATAAGGGATACAAACGGAAGTATCGACGCCACCTGAGTAGGCTAGTACAACTTTTTCAGCACGACCCATGAATTTCTCACCCTGGGAAACAACCAGGACATCATTGTGACAGATCCCGTCTCTAAATCAAAGATTATGAGACGCACCATGGCGTGTCTATTCATTCGAGGAAGCATGACCTCAGCCTATTCGAGTGGAGGGGAGAGTGAGTAATTACTCTTCAGAATCCCCCGCATTCTATGCGCGGGGAGTCGTCAAGGCTTAACATAGAACGTCCATGGTAAGGGTTGATCAAAATCAACGCCGGATTCTCCGTCTGTCGCTATCATGGAATTCACTTCTAAGACAGACTGATTGGATGAGCTAGCCACACCCACACGCTTACTTAGTGCAGGATGAATGGAAATACCTGCTGTAGGGTGAAGCGCTAGCGCCGTTTGGTCTGCTAGGAAGGACATATCGAACCGAACCAGTGCAACGGTGTCAGATTGATTTATTAGGGTAGCATCTGGGCAACTATTCACAGGCAAGCCTGGTCGGTGATGTAAACCGATGTTACCGTCAACCATGACCAATTGGTCAGCTATTTATCCCTATACCCCTCATATCCTGCTTGTCTGGCTGGGGGTTTTTGCCTTAGTCGCCCTACTCACTGGGTTAATCTCCATGGGGATACGTCAGTCCCTCTCACATTTATGTCAACGGTCTAAAGCCTTGACAAATTCCCTCAACTCTGATTCAGAGTTGCGTGCCTTATTTGAGGCGATGACGGAACTAATTTTCGTCAAAGATCGCCAAGGACGTTATCTGAAAATTGTCTCAGCAAATCCAGATTTGTTAGGTCAACCGGTTGAAGCGATGCTGGGCAAAACGGAGTATGATCTTTTGGCGCGATCGCAGGCGGATCAGTTTGTCGGGTATATTCACCAAGCCCTCGATAGCCAACAGACGGTTCAGGTTGAGTATCGTCTCACCTTAACGGATCGAACCGTTTGGTTTTCCGCCAGTATTTCACCCATCTCAAAAGACTCTGTTCTCTGGGTAGCACGGGATATTACCGAGCATAAACAAACCCTGGAAGCCTTGCGAGCCAGTGAAGCACAGTATCGAGATTTAGTCGAAACCCCCAATTGCATTATTTTGCGGTGGGATGTTCAGGGGCAAATTAAATTCATTAATCGTTATGGTCAGACATTTTTTGGCTACGATAACGATCAACTACTCAATTGTTCTCTGGTGGGAACTCTCGTCCCGAATACACCGCGATCGCAACGGATGCTGTCTGTTTTGATTCGAGCTATCCGCAAACGTCCAGAACGCTATCGGATCAGAACCGTGGAAACCATTCATAAGACGGGGAAAACGGTTTGGGTTACCTGGGCAAATAAACCAATTTTCAATGAGGAGGGTGAATTAATTGAAGTTCTCTCAATTGGCACGGATGTGACAGAACGCAAGCAAGCTGAAGCCGCCTTGAGAGAAAAAGAGGAATATTTACGATTAGTTATCGATAATATCCCGCAACAAGTCTTTTGGAAAGATATCAACTTAGTCTTTCTCGGTTGCAATAAAAAGTGGGCAAAGACAGCCGGGTTAGACAATCCAGAGGTTGTGGTGGGTAAAACAGACTATGATTTACTGCCCAGTCGAGACATTGCTGAACTCTACCGCCAGCAAGATGCGCGGGTGATGAGTCGGAATCAAGCCGAATTTCATGTTGTCGAAACCAAACAAAAACCCCCCGTTGATGGACAAACGGTTTGGCTGGATGTGAGTAAAATTCCCATCCATGATGCCCAAGGTAAAGTCGTTGGCGTTTTAGGGGTATTAGAAGATATCACCCAGCGTATTCAAGTTGAGAAACAGCGCCTCCAAGCGGAAGCTGACTTGCGGGCGGAACAGGAAAAGTCGGAACGCCTGTTATTAAATATTTTGCCAGAGGCGATCGCCGAGCAGTTGAAACAAAATCACAGTACCTTAGGCAAGTACCATGGGGAAGCCCTAATCGCTGAGCAATTCGACGATGTGACGATTTTGTTTGCGGATATTGTTGGGTTTACACCCCTATCAAGCCGAATGCCACCGACGGAATTGGTTCAATTACTCGGAACCATTATCTCCACGTTCGACTTACTGTCTGAGGAGTATGGGTTGGAGAAGATTAAAACCATTGGTGATGCTTATATGGTTGCCTGTGGTCTACCCTTACCCAGATTCGATCATACTGAAGCGATCGCGGATATGGCATTAGAGATGCAACGGGTGATTACTCAATTTCACATGGATACCGGAGAAGCATTTCAACTGCGAATTGGCATTAATACCGGACCGGTGATTGCTGGAGTCATCGGGATGAAAAAGTTTATTTACGATCTGTGGGGAGATACGGTAAATGTCGCCTCGCGGATGGAATCTCAAGGAACTTCTGGGGGAATTCAAGTCACTCAGGCAACTTACGAGCGGTTAAAGGATCAATATGTGTTGGAAAAACGCGGGATTATTGAGGTGAAGGGAAAAGGAGAAATGCTTACCTATTGGCTAACAGGAAAAGCATGAAATAGTTTTGACCCTTCACTGCGGAAAGAGGGCATGGCGTGTGAGTATGTAGGGGCGGGTTTCACTATTATCGTTCTTCCCTGTTCCCCAGAAGATGCCCTCTAGGGGTATTGCGAATTATTACAAAAACTTGTTGGATTTAATTGGGTATAGTATGAAAACCGCCAAAGGTCATCAATGAGGAAACCAATAATCATTTTCACAAGTCTGATGGTTTTGACAACTGGGACGCTAGTTGGCTGTTCCCAGACTGAAACCACCAGCGACACTCAGACACAAACAGAAACTCAGAGTGCAACTCAGGCAAGTCAAGGGAGTGGAACCCTGGAAATCCGGGCGAATGGAGAGGATTTTGTCCGCCAAGGTTTTATATCAAAAGATGGATGGCAAATTGCCTTTGACCATGTTTATGTCAACTTAGCCGATATCACCGCTTATCAAAGTGACCCGCCGTTCAATGCTGAGGCGGGTAGCAAAGTGCAAGCGAAAGAAAAAGTGGTTCTTGACAAAACCCACACCGTTGATTTAGCCGCAGGTGGGGAAGATGCCGAACCGATTCTCGTCGAAGACGTTGCCGATGCCCCTGCCGGACAATATAATGCTTTATCCTGGAAAATGGTCAAAGCTGAAGAGGGACCGGCTGAAGGTCAAACCCTAGTTATGGTAGGGACAGCCGAGAAAGAGGGGCAAACGATTGACTTTACCGTTGCCCTGAATCAGCCCTTAGAATTTGTCTGTGGGGAATTTGTGGGCGACGAACGTAAGGGAATTCTTGCTCAAGGGGATACCGCCGACTTGGAAGCAACGTTCCACTTTGATCACCTCTTTGGTGATGCAGGCGCACCCGCTGATGATGAGATTAATACTGGTGCGTTGGGGTTTGAGCCATTAGCGACTCTAGCCAACGATGGCACACTAGAGTTAGACCAACAGCAGCTAAAGTCAGAACTCTCCCCAGAAGAATACCAGAAACTTCAGGAAATTCTTCCCAGTTTAGGTCACGTTGGTGAGGGTCACTGTGAAGAAATCCAAACTGTTGCCAACGAATCGAGTTAAATTGGTCATTGGTTATTTGTCTTATGTCATTTGGCGATAAGGAAAATTATAACGAATGATAAAGAGTAGTTATGGTTACCAACTGGGTTTCAATCGTTTCTATGACATTAAGAAAATGTGAGCGATGAAGAGGAAATTTTTAGTCCCCCTTATCCTAATGTTAGTGATGAGCTGGTCAGCTAAAGCTACAGCTCATGGTGCCAAGATTAACTATGAAACTACCCAGGCGATTAAAATTGATGCGGCTTTTGATAACGGCGAACCCATGTCCAATGCCCAAGTTACGGTTTACTCTCCCCAAGATCCTTCTACTCCTTGGTTGCAAGGAACCACCGACGAAAAGGGTAGCTTTGTCTTTGCTCCCGATCGCTCACAACCGGGAGAATGGGCAGTTCAGGTTCGCCAAGCGGGTCACGGAGATTTGATTACTATTTCTATGGGTGAGGATCAATCAGCAACAGAGAACACCGCCGATAGTCAAGTGATGAGTATTCAATCCACGAATGACTCCTTCACACCCATCCAAATTGTGGTGATGTCAGTTGCGGTGATCTGGGGTTTTGTCGGTACAGCACTCTATTTTGCCCAAGGAACAAAACAGGCTAAGTAGGTGGTCACAATTAGGTTAGAATTGTTCATTGTTCATTGTCAAAAAATCAACAATTAGATCAGGCGGGTTTTGAACAAATGTTATCATCAATCATGAAACGTAAGTCCATAAACCCGCCCCTACAAGTCAGGGTGGGTTTTGAATAAATGTTATTATCAATTGTGAAACGCAAGTCCCTAAACCCGTCCCGACAAACCCGGTTCTATCGAGGGTTGTGAAGGGTCACGCGCCCTGCCCTCTTGCCGAAGTGAAGGGTCAAAACTACACAAAAATTATGCATATTCCTGATGGCATCCTGCCTGCTTCTGTCTGTATCACAGGTTACGCAGCTACAGGAGGTTTCACTTGGTACTCCCTGCGCCAAATTAACCGAGATCCGAATCCCCAAGAGAATATTCCCAAAGCATCTCTACTCACCGCCGCCTTTTTTGTCGCCTCTTGGATTCATATCCCCATCCCACCAGCGAGTGTCCATTTGATTCTGAATGGGTTGTTAGGCACAATGTTGGGATATTATGCGTTTCCCGCCATTCTCATCGGTTTATTCTTTCAAGCCGTGATGTTTCAGCATGGTGGTTTATCGACTCTAGGAGTAAACGCCACAATGTTTGGCGTTCCGGCAATTTTGGCGTATCACCTATTTCAATTGCGCCTAAAATTCGATAAGGATAATCGAGTGGTGACGGGTATCTTTGCCTTTATCGGAGGTGCGGGAGGTTTGGGGATAGCCACTCTGCTATTTTTCGCTTTAGTGATTACTAATATTCCCGCAACTATAGATGCATCAGCCGAAAAAATGGCAATTTCCGGATTGGTATTGGCTCATATCCCACTCATGGCAATTGAGGGCGCGTTTACGACAGCCGTGGCTCTGTTTTTGAAGCAAGTCAAACCTGAATTGTTGGAGAGTTAATGAAACACGGACTGGATTTTTATGCCAATTTGGACTCTCCGATTCATCGTTGGGAATCCCGTTGTAAACTGATTGGCTTATTTAGCTTAATTTTTGCGTTTTCATTTGTTGAACAGTTAAGTTTACTCCCAGGGATGATCGTTGTGACACTGGTGTATTATTACCTCTCCAGATTACCCTTCTCGTTTTTGCGATCGCGGCTGCGCTACCCCGGTTTTTTTTTGCTGGCGATTACTCTACTTTTACCGTTTAGCGTGGGTAGTACGGTAATTGTTCAGATAGGTATTTTGAGTCTATATCAAGAAGGAGTCGTGGCGCTAGCGCTGATTGCGACTCGATTTTTATCTATTCTCACCGTGAGTTTAATTCTCTTTGGTACAGCCCCGTTTTTGAGTACCGTCAAAGCCATGCGATCGCTGGGACTTCCGGCGGTATTAGCGGATATGACGCTATTGACGTACCGCTATATCGAACAGTTTGGTGAAGATTTAACCAAAATGAAACGGGCGATGCAACTGCGGGGGTTTCGGGCGACTCGTTTCTCGCGCCGCAATCTGAATGTGCTGGCGTCTCTAGTGGGTAGCTTATTGGTTCGTAGTTACAACCAGTCTCAGCAGGTTTATCAAGCGATGATATTGCGAGGGTATGGTTATACTCTGCACCATCGTAAACCGCCTAATCCCAAGAATCGTGTTTCTGGTGGGGATTTAATTAGTTTGGGAATAACTGTTGCGATCGCCCTTGGGTTTGTTGTTGCTGAAATTCTGGTAGAAAGGCAGTCGTAACCGGAAACAATTTCTCCAATCCTTACTAATGACGAATGACAAATGACGAATTATGAGACCACAACAACAACTTGTATCTAACCCAGACAGTGCCAGAGAACCGGCAATCGCGGTTTCTGATTTGAGTTTTTCCTATCCGGACAGACCTGAGGTTTTACAAGGAGCTAATCTTAATATATATCCTGAAGAACGAGTCGGTTTAATTGGACCCAATGGTGCGGGAAAAACAACGCTATTTCTCTCGATTTGCGGTATTTTAACACCAACATCTGGAGATATTGGCTTATTTGGAAACCCCGTTGTTGTGGGTGAGTTTCGCCCAGAAATTGGCTTCGTGTTTCAGAATCCCAACGACCAGTTATTATTACCGTCAGTATGGGAAGATGTCGCCTTTGGTCCACAGAATATGGGCATGTCAGAGGATGAGGTCAATGATCGCGTTCAAGATGCGCTGTCCCTGACAGGTGTGGAAACGCTGGCAGAACGGGTTCCTCACAATCTTTCTGGGGGTGAGAAATGTTTGGTCGCGATCGCGGGGGTGTTAGCTATGCGTCCTCAATTGGTTCTGTACGATGAACCCAGCGCGAACCTAGACATGCGCTATCGTCGTCGTGTGATCAACTTTCTCCAAACCGCCCAGCAAACGATTCTGATTTCCTCCCATGACTTAGAACTGATTATCGAAGTGTGCGATCGCGTGCTTTTACTGGATGAAGGACGAATTATTGCTGATGGAACTCCCCAGCAAGTTATGGCTAATGAATCGTTAATGAACGCTCATGGTTTGGAGATGCCGCACTCCCTGCGTCTTCATCATCAGTAGCGGAAAACTACAGTCTGAAAAACCCCAGTCTGAATTCGCGATCGCGCCCATTTTTATGGATGAAAGCCACACCGGTGAAAGCCCTGTAGGGGCGACCCGCTTAGCTTACAGCGCTTTGCGCTGTAATAAAGTACAGTAGATCAAAGTCCCCCTTCAGATCCCCCTCCCGTCCCCCTTCCGATCCCCCTTCCGTCCCCCTTCAAAAGGGGGA
>CAKZMA010000244.1 GCA_937127375.1 uncultured Coleofasciculus sp.
TGACAAATGACAAATGACAAATGACAAATGACAAATGACAAATGACAAATGACGACGTATGACTATACCGCGCACGATTTGCCTCGGATTCTTAGCCATGATTACTGTAGGCACATTTCTGTTAATTCTACCGTTCTCGACTCAGGATGGAACGTGGACTGATCCAATTACCGCCTTATTTACCGCTACCTCGGCTGTCTGTGTCACTGGCTTAGCTGTAGTCGATACAGGCAGTTATTTTTCGGGTGTCGGTCAGTTTTTTGTCCTTGCCTTATTCCAGCTTGGGGGATTAGGCTATATGACAACCACGACCTTTATGTTACTCTTGGTGCGTCGGAAGTTTAACTTGCGCCATAAAATAGCTATTCAACAAGCTTTTGATCGTCCCGGCTTAGAAAAAAGTTCGTTTGTCATTCGCTCAATTATTGCCACAGCAATAATTTTTGAGTTAACCGGGTTTTTCCTGTTGTTACTCGTCTTTGTGCCAGATAAAGGCTGGAATCAAGGATTGTGGTTAGCTCTTTTTCACAGTATTAGCGCCTGGAATAATGCGGGATTTAGTTTGTTTTCCGATAGTTTAATGGGCTATCAATCCTCTGTTTGGTTACTTGTGATTATTTCAGGACTGATTGTCTTGGGTGGAATTGGTCAACCTGTAATTTTTGAACTGTATCTCTGGTTACGCGATATATTCAAGTATAAACGGGAAAAACTCACCTTTTCTCTGAATTTTAAAGTGGTAACCAGTACAACGCTATTCCTATTAATTTTAGGAACAATCGCCTTCTTCTTTGTCGAAGTAAATAACCCGAATATTTTAGAAAATTTAAGTTTCCGAGATAAACTTTTAAGCGCCTGGTTTCAGTCGGTGACAACAAGAACGGCAGGATTTAACACCATTGATATTAGTCAAATGACAGCAGCGGGTTTATTTATGACAATTGCCTTCATGTTTATCGGTGCCAGTCCAGGCGGAACCGGGGGCGGGATGAAAACGACAACGTTTCGGGTGTTGGCGAGTTGTACGAAGGCGATTTTACAAGGAAAAGAGGAAGTTTATCTGTACAGACGTCAGGTTCCGCTCAACCTTATCTTAAAAGCCACGGCGGTTCTGGTTGGTTCCGTCACCACTGTCATTTTTTTGACCATTTTAATCGCGATCACCGATCCCCATATTCCATTTATCCAACTCCTATTTGAAGTTGTATCCGCTTTCGCTACAGTTGGACTTTCAACGGGGATTACCGCCAGTCTCTCGGCGTTGGGAAAACTGATTTTAGTGGCAACCATGTTTATCGGGCGGGTAGGAATTATAGCATTTATGGCAACCCTCCTGGGAGATCCGCGTCCTAGCCATGTTCGTTATCCGGAAGAAAATCTACTCGTAGGATAATGCTAATCTAATGGGTGTAGGGTTATGATCAATAATATTTAATTTAGGAAAGGACAAGGGTGTGAGTTGGTCATCTATAGGATTCTGGCGGAACCTGCATCGCGAAAATAAGCAATTTGCTGTCATTGGTTTAGGGCGTTTTGGTCGAGGCGTTTGCTCATCCCTACACCATCTTGGACATGAAGTTTTAGGAACAGATATTAATGAAAAACTGGTTAGTCAAGTCTTGACCGATCAAATCGCCGCCCATGCGATTCAACTCGACTCCACCGATCCCAAAGCTTTGAAAGAGGCGGGAATTTTTGAATTTGATACGGTGATTATTGCGATTGGCAACTATTTACAGGAAAGTATTATTACCACGCTCAATATTAAGGAAGCTGGTGTCCCATACGTGGTGGCTAAAGCGTCTTCAGAAGTTCATGGTAAATTGTTAGAACGGGTTGGTGCGGATCGAGTGGTTTATCCGGAATATGAAGCGGGTTGTGCTTTGGCGCGATCGCTAACTCAGCCGTCTATTTTAGATCGCTTTGAGTTAGACCCGAATCACAGTATTGTCGAGATATCAGTTCCCGAAGACTTTAATGGCAAAACCGTGATGGAACTGCAACTGCGGAATCGTTATGGCTTAAACTTGTTGGCAGTTGGTCAAGATGATCAGTTTGAGATTAATCCTGCCCCTACAACTCGCCTGTTTAAAGGGTTTGCCATGGTGGTGATTGGTTCCAATCGAGATATTGAGCGTTTGCCTATTTAAGGAACAGTTATCAGTTATCAGTTATCAGTTACCAGGGAACCTAGGAGAGGCAATGTAGGGGCGGGTTTGACTATTATCCTTTCTTCCTTCACCCAGATGTGACTAAACCCGCCCTGATCGGTGTAGGTATCATTTTCAACAGGGCGGTTGACACCGCAACTAAACAAACTAAACCCGCCCCGATTCCCCTATCTTTGATCATTAATAATTCATAACACCTGAATTTCATCCAATTGTGCGATCGCGACATCTGCATCGGGGAAATTAACCGATGTTCCCCAGCTAATTCCAATACAACCCGCCGCACCCGCACGACTTGCCATCGCCATGTCTCCGGCTGAATCTCCCACCATCAGCGTTGCACTCACCGAAACGCCCAAACGTTCACAGGCTTGCAGAAATAACGCTGGATCAGGTTTACTAAGGTCTGTATCAACCCCTTGTTGTAATTGAATATAAGGCTCTAACTGGTGACGTTTGACAAAGGCTTGCACTCCTGCTGTGGAAGCCGCCGACAGAATTCCTAATTTTAAACCCGCTTCAGACAGGGATTTGAGGACATCTAAACTCCCTGCAAATAACGGAGAAGTTCCCGCTGCATCCTTGAGATATTGCTCCGCTTCCGCAAAGGCATTACGGGCAATCTCTAGGGATTCTAACCAACCGCGCCCCGTTTCCGCAATATAAGCCGCTGCTGCGATTTCACTTTCTCGACGGCTACCCACCGCCATCAATCCCGTCGGATCAAGGCTATCCTCCTGAATCCCAAACGCCATCAGCAAGGGTTCACCCACACCAGGAATTTGAGCATCAATCAAGCGCGATCGCTTATAGGCTAATTCTCGCAAAAAGGCTTGTGAGTCTTCTAACGTTCCATCTTTATCAAAAATGATCGCTTCTATATTCGGGAAAGTCACCTCCCGACAGCGAATAGTTACCAAGGGTTACACTCCTAGAACACGGCGCATCAGCTATTAGAGATTATCTTCCCATGTTGCTGATCATTCGTACAGGAGTGCAGGGAGTACAGGTGTAGGGGCGGGTTTTACCGATAACATTTTGCCACAAACCAATAACGTGACTAAACCCGCCCTTGGGAAAACATGGGGAGTTAGTCAGGGCGGGTTTTGCACAAACGTTACCATCAATAGTGACAAGAAAATCCCTAAACCCGCCCCTACAAACCAGGACTCTTGAGCCAAGCAAAGAGTCTTCCCA
>CAKZMA010000245.1 GCA_937127375.1 uncultured Coleofasciculus sp.
GTGGCGTTTTCAACACAGCCGCCGATCGCTTATCTGCTTTCAGTTCAGCCCACTGCGCTGCTGTCATGACACAGACATCTGGGGTGCGTGAACGATTTTTTCCGGTAACCGGGTGTTTTCCCGTGTACACCCCAGCTTTGTCCTTGGCTTTCCAGGGTTGACGATAGCGACGGATTTGTTCTCTGAAGACATCCAGGAGTAAATCAATCGTATCCCCATGATCGGCAGTTGGTAGTGGAACCATGACTAGCTTTCCATCCACCAATTCATAGATGTTATCTGTGCCATCATCGTAGGTGACATAATCTTCAAAGGTTAGGTTTTTGACAGGAGTCTGAGTCATGACTGGGTTGGGCTAACAAGCAGGAGGAGCAGGGGGTGTAGGGGCGGGTTTAACAGATAACCTTCTGTTGATGTCGGATAGCTTGACTAAACCCGCCCTTCTAGGGGGAGCTGGGGAAGGGAGTAATGTCTGCCCTCACCCTAACAGTTATTCAGCCAGCCCGAACTAATCCGAGCCTGTCTCTGCTACAGGATTAAGTTGAGTGACAGCCGTATCAGCAACGCCCTCTAGCTTAAAATAGCCCAACAAACTCATCCAAAGCTCTGCATGGACAGAGCGATGCCAAGCTAACTGCGTCAGCGCGTCCTGAGAAATACCATGGTCTAAATACGCCCGATATTGCTCAGATTCAGGTAAACTTTCTAACTGCCGAACCAATTCAGAACTCGCTTCCACCCGTTCCACCCAACTACTAACCCATAGATTTCTTGAGCGTTCCTGCTCATCGCACAGGACTTGGAAATACCACTTGTAGCGTTTGCCCACTTCTAAAGGCGGTTTAGTCTCCGGCAATTTCACGCTAACAATCCCCGGCGCATCCGGTAACGCCATCTTTTGGTCGAGGACAGGGCGTTGATTTTGATCAAATAGCACAAATCTAGCTTGAGTTACCGTCTCCGAACGTCCCCAAGGCAAGTAAAACCAAAACGTCGGATACTCAGCAACCGTCGTCTCCAGATTGTCCGCCGAAACTAGAGCCGTTAGCGGCTGGCTAGTCACAGAGAAACAGAATTCATCCCGAATCGCTGTACCCCGCGATCGCCCCGAAGCCCGCCCTTGTTTGCGCTCCCGGCGAAACAAATTCAAAAACTGCTCTCCCACCGATTGCGCCTGGGCTGGGGGACTGTCGAAGGGTAGCACCGACAGGAACAGCACTGTACTTAAGGTCAAAATCAGGACGCTTTTGCGATCGCGTGATAACCAGCTCATCTCCGTTAACTCCTAACTCTACATTGATGTCTAAGTTTGTCGCCGTCGATAGGTCAGATAACCCACACCGCCTCCAGTCACCACGATGGCGATCGCTGGAGGCACTAAGGGGACCCAACCACTCTGACTGACGAGGATGAGGTAGCATACACCATACAAACTGACCACTGTACCGACAGCACCAGCAGCCCCTCGCGTCAACGAGCGAGAACAGAACCAGATAACCAAACCCCCAATCGTAGACCAACCAAAAATCCACAAGGTTTCGCCCCAAAGCGGTAACCACCAAATTAAGGGACGCTCATCTAATACCGCACTGATAATTTGGCTTGCCATCTGAGCTTGCACCATCACTCCCGGCATATTACCGTAGGGAGTATTCCAAAGGTCAGCGCTTTTATCTGCCAGATCCGTGTAACCAATAATCACAATCCGGTCTTGAATATCTGCGGCAGATACCTTGCCATTGAGAACATCCTCTAGGCTAACCGTTGGCGCAAACTTATTGGGGTCACCCTGGTGGGCGCGGTAATTAAGTAACGTTTGATAACCGTTTAGTTGATCATTTATATTTTGGTAAGGACTACCATTTCCCAACAGTTGCGGAATTGCCGTCTCGCCAAACTGCATATCTCGCACATAGTACCCTTCACCATTGAGGGGAGAGGTATAAGAAATCCCTTCTGCTTCTAGATACTTACGAGCCAGAACTAAGTTCAATGCCTCTTCCGTATTGCAAAACTCTGGGTCGGGTTCCTGCAACAGCAAGTGACGGCGCACCATCATCTCACCATCCTCAGAGACATCATTAAATCCAATACGCTCCATGGGAACGTCTTGTGGTGGATAATAGCCCCGTCCACCGTCATAACTCGCTTTACAGAGCGCAATCAGGTTCTGCGTTTGCCGAAAACGTTCCGCTAACTCTGGCTGTGCCTGAAAATCTCGGTAAAAATCTAAGCCAATCAGTCGGGGTTGATGTGCCGATAAGATGGCTAAAACCTCATCTAAAGCTTTATCTGGAATTGTGCCAATTCCCGGCTGATAACGCCCCTCAACCATGTCTTGCTGGAGTGCCTCGCTACTGGCAGCATCCACCTCGACGATTAAAAAACGCTGATCTTGAGGTTCACTGGGACGTAACCGCATTAACTGAT
>CAKZMA010000246.1 GCA_937127375.1 uncultured Coleofasciculus sp.
TGTTTGCGTTGTTTGCGGATTTTTGCCTTGCGTCCCATCTGCCCTATCTCACACTAAACTTTTTTCAGCTAGGTTTAAGCATAGAAATTATTACTGAATCCACCTAACAATTTCTACAACCAGCTCTTCTATTGTTCGATTACCATCCACCGTTAAATCGGCTATTGCTGGTAATACCGTCTGCACCTGTGCCTCTGTAGAATGCGTCTCAATCTGCTGCTGTTGTTCCCAGTTGGTTAATCCTCTATCCATCAATCGAGTATTACGTGTTGATTCGTTTACTGCTATGAAAATAAGGCTCAATTTCAGAGGGGCGACGATTTGACGCAGTATTGGTACAATTCCAGCGTGACGGATACCATCTACAACTAGTGGCTGTCCCGGTTTCCAATTTACCTGTGACAAAACTGATCTACAGAACTGTTCCATCCCTTGGTCAACTAGGGAGACACCAACAGCCTGCAACGCCTCTCTTGACTCACCCAGTCCTTGACGTTGAGCTACACTCCGAACGTAGTCCCCAAAACTTACGCGCTGCCAACCAAGGCATGAAGCCACCTCGGTTGAGAGGATTGATTTGCCACTAGCGATTTTGCCAGAGAAGCCAAGTACAAGTGGTTTCATATATCTCCCAGATCGAGTTGTAGTTGACCAGAACTTTCGTGTAAGACGACCCAACCTCGACGATCGCGCTTAGCGAATTTGATAGGAGAAATCGACTTGACGTGTCGAATTTGCATTAGGGTAGCAAACGTTGCCGCTTCACGAGCATTCCAAAAACTGGGGTCTTGTGCACATAAAGCTTCTGCAAATTCCTTCTTGATAGTTTGCCACGATTCAGGGTCTAACTGATAAAACCAAACATAGGCAACTTGGCAAATTCCAATGATTGGTCCACTAGATTGTTTGAGTAACACAACGTCACCTTTCTCGACGCGGTTATAGGGAGCAAAACGACGGGTTGAAAACCTTGATTCCACTGTCTTCTTCCCTTCTAAAATAAATTGGAGATACGGTTCGACTAAAACAGCCAAGTGAAGCGCGAAAGGAGCAGAGGTGGGCGATGTTAGTTGATTCAAATAATCCTTCCAAAAGGAATCCCCCTGCACAGCTACACTAACTTCATTAACTAGCGCGTCGAGAGAATAAGGTATCGTTTTGCTGTTCTCCAAAAAGTAAATTCTCCTTTTGCTCTATGCTTACAATATTTATGATCTGATTAGCAGCGTGGGAGACAAGCTCAGTTTCGACAGAGGTTAACGAGCGCTCCAGAGCTAAAGCTACTAGTTGATTAGGCGACCGACCAGCGGCGATTGCTTGCAGAATCAGTAGCAGCACACCTCGACCCTGACATGCAAAAATCCGATTGCCAGAAGTCCAGACATCAGCCAACTGGCGACGCTTATCTCTACGACTTACTGATTGAAGCACATCTCCGGGTACAATGGACAATAGAGAAGGATCTGCAAAGGCTGAGCTATTTGGCTGGCGGATACGCAGCCTCACTTCAGACAGCACCTCTTCAACCCATTCATCTTCTTGTGGTAGAACTGTTGGGCGTGGCACTGAGGTCTGATGAGTACACTTGAACACAGCTAGATTGCCGCGACGCCATTCTTTAGAAACCGCATGAAGTCCTTGAGCCTTGAGTACATTAACTTCAAAGGGTGGTGAGACATAGGGTAGAGCCATTTTGTCCAACCGCACCAAGGTAAGACCGATTTTCTCTGCCCAGTCAAGCACATTCATCCACTCTCGCTCAACACTAGGTCGGGTGCCAAAGGGTGGCATACTGATTAAGATATGCCCACCGATTTTACAGAGTTGGCAAGCTGCCCAGAGGAAAGAGTGAATATGCTCTGGATACCAAGGTGGATCGAGTACAACCGCTTCTGCACCAAGTTTCGGGAGTGGCTCCTTAATGACGTCACACCGCACTACTTGCGCTAGTGGTACTGCTTGAGTGAGACTAGCCGTTATTGTCGGGCTTGCCTCAAGTAAGAGAAGCTGCCGTGGGTAAGACTGTTCAATGCCCATCCGAAGTAAGCTAGGCGTTCCAATTAGCACAATTGTACTATTTAGGGGAGTCAATTTTTTGCACTCATTCAACAAATTTTCAACGGCTGCATCACTAAACCGCCAATCGTAGTCAAGAGGATGGGGAACAGGTAAGGGAATCTGATGAGCCAAAGGCATTGGCTCATCAGATTTACTCTTAGCTGATTCGATTAGCTCTTCCATGACTTTTGTGGGAATCTTTTGAGCAGAGGCAAGCCTTTGGAGAGAGCTAAGGACGACAGATGGGTACACACCAGGCAGATAAGTCACCAATTGATCGAAGGTAGTGACACCAGATGTGATGGCATCGAGTACCCAACAATTAACAGAGTCTTCAAAAATCCATGTTTCAGTGTCCATAATTGTTATCAGAAATCTCCTTGGCTTATCCGCCGAACTAAAGAACAAGTACGCTAACCAGATGTTAAATTTGCCTGTTTGCCTACACTGCGCAGAAACCAGGTGTTAGTGAGTGAGGTGGCTTACACTACCTTTACGAAGTGGGATGTCAGCGATGTTAGAAGCCCGCTTTTCACTGGAAAATCTAGTTTCCAGCTCTTGAACCCAAGCTTCAATAGCAATTTGTTGATTCTGTAGCGCGTCGGCAGTGGCAGAGTTCAGACGTTGCTTGACTGGTGTGAATTCCTGAATTTGGAGCGGGACTGTCCGAAGTGGCAGATTTTCATCTAGCATTTGGAGACGGTCAACAAAGCTACGCATGTCTTCTTCTATTCCATCCCTCGATGGTGCTGTGAATGTGGCGTAGGCATATAAGTCAATGCCTAGGGTCAAAAGCTTTTTCATCAGCTCAAATTGCTGGTCAAATAAAGCTGGTTCTGCACGAGTATTAAACGCAAACGACTCAGCATTGAAACCTTTGAAGCAGCAGACACGACCATAGTTAGGGTATGTAGCTATAAGCTCAATGTCCGCTTCCGAGAGAAATTGCCAGAAGTAATCGTTACTGAGATTGTCGTCAGACCACAAGTAGACCTGATGCTCAAGTCCGCGATTTCTGAGTTCAGCCATCATCCAAGGTACCCATTCGGGAACGAGATCCGGCTGACCGCCTGTTAGGTCAATCATGGGCGGCGGGTTTGGTTGGTCGAGATAGCGATCAATAAGTATTGCGGGACTCATCAATTCTGAGTAATCGGGGTTCGCGCTGAGCAGGTCAAAAGGAACAAAACAGTACCAACAACGCCAATTGCAGGCAGCACTTTGGAAAACCTGCGCCCGAATCATATCCGTTGATTGTAGACCTAGCGCTTTGCAAGCTGGATCGATGGGTAAGGGGTTTGGCGGCCAATCGGAATTACCCAAGGTGCGCCGGAAGTGTCGGATACGCCCGACACCACCACAATTAGGAGGTTCACTCAAGTCCTTCTCCTGCTCTGTATTCCGGAAGTTGGTAATTAGGAGACGCTTACCATTTAGATCGATTGATGCGGCTCGGTAGCGAACTGATAAAGCTTCTGTGTTGATTGCCATTGAAACCATTACCTCCCCTACTACTCAGGAGACAAATTTTTTTGGGGTTGACGCCGTATCCGTGGAACCTTCTGTGCTTGGTCTGTCAATTGCGGTAGCTTCTCTTCTATGTACAACATGACTAAGTCAGTTAGGTACGCAATTTCATCCTCTGTTAAATCTCTGCCTTGAGGAATGTTATGCCAATACTCAACACACTTACGGCAGCACGAGGCTGTAGCGTGCTGAGCATAGTAGATACTGTTACCGGAATATGGAGTTTGCCGACCATCTCGATATGGACGCTTTTTGCCATCCGGCATTTCATGCACCTTGCCAACATACTTCCTCAGTCTGTGAGTTGCCGCTTTACGCAAGTCAATTCGCCCCTTCTTGAGAGCGTAATTTACTGCATTCTGGTCAATCTCTGTGTGCCAATAATGGTGTCGAACCTTTTCATGTTTGAGAGAATCAAAAGTATGCTTAACATCACTAATATCGCGTCTGTGAACTCTCTCCCAATCAACAAGTTCTGCTCCACACTCTCGGCATTTTCCAAATGGATTATTCCCTTTTGTTTTACGAGTCTTCTTTTGCAAAAAACAATGTAAGTTGTTATTGCAATCTGTACTCTTGCAAGAAAGCTTTAGGGGTTTCAGTTCCTCTTCTGCGTTCCAATCTGTTGCCATAATTTTCATATTTCAAAATTCATCAAACTTCGTTAGTGTTTAATCATCAGATAGGGCTCGTAACAAAAGATTTCGATCAACTTCATTAAGTTGTCCGAAGTTCGCTCGTTCCAGGAGATAGTCCCGTGCCGTCTGCCAAGGATCTGTATAGTCTGTGTCCTCTGTTTGCAGGTTGGTTGCCGCTCCCCACCAATTTTCCCCCTGCAATGACAGACGAAATGCCATGTAGTTTGCAAGTGAAGCAACAGACACATTTTCTCTAGCTGCAACTTTGGGAACAACTCTTTTCAACTGCTCAATACTGCCTTTGGCCTCCTGCTCACATAACTGAACTAACTCCTCGGCACGACCATCAAGTGTGATATATCCCGCAAATCGAGTTGCTGTTTTCTCTTCTTGAGAATTCAGACGCTCTTTCGCTGTTTCGCTATCTTCAATTACAGTACGTTCATCTAGTTCAGGTTCCTGAGCCGCATGCCAGAGTTCGTGGAGAAGATCAAAGAGCCAACGTGCTGCCGACTTGGTCTGCTGCTTTAGAACTATGACATTACGACCTCCCACACGCCAGAAGGCTCCATGAAATGCACCAGAATCATTTAAGGGTAAAACTGGCACTCCTAGACTCCATACATACTGCAATGCATGTTTAAAGGTTAAATAGCCGTAAGTAGAGACAATTGCTTCTCGTACTTGATCCGGATGCTTAGGAATTTGCTTATTGGGCAGATCTGATGTAGCATCAAGTACGAGAAGTGCCAAAAAGTGTGCATAAAGAGTGTATGCGCTCAAGTGACGTTCATCAGTTCGCTTTGTCACTTTGAAGCGAGCCATGCCTGCTGCTGCTGCATTTAGCTGTAGCGGGCTGGAGCTAAAGATGTCAGAAGGTGTTAAGCCGAATACTCGACTCACAAGTGCTGCTACTTGCAGAGCTAGACTACTTGCTTTGTCTTCTGAGATATCATCTATTTGCAGATTCCCTCCAGCAGATTTAGGATAAAATCTTTTAAGAATGAAATCGCGCTCAATACCAACCTGCCTCAAGCGGCTAAACAATGTGTTCAGTGTAATTTGAGAGCTAGGCAAGAAAACATCTTCTCGCACCTTAATGCCAAGAGCCTGGATTATCTCTAGTATTCTCGTGAAGCTCGCAGAAGCATAATCTGTAGCTTCATAGCGCTGTATTTGTTGCTCTTTGAGTCCAAGTCGATCAGCTAATTCCTTCTGACTTAGTCCGGAAGCGATGCGTGCCTTGATCAGGGCAGATGGTAGTTCTTCCAATGAATTAAGTTCAAGAACTTCACGCTGACCAGCCCTTAGGGCTTCATACTCTTCAATCTCCTCGCGAAGTTCACTAAGCTGACTCTGTAAGGCATCTTGCTGGGCTTTCCACAGGAGTGGATGAACATCCTCACTCTTATGTGAACTGTCTGTAAACTTTGCCAAAGCAAGCTCAATCTTTTTCAATTGAGCTTGCGTTACACGGTACTGCCGCTCGTTTTTAATCATGGCTTTGACCCTCGCAAATCTATAGCAATAATGCCTTTCGATTTCCCATTTCTATCAATCTGAAAGAAATCAAGAAACGTTTTTCCAACACTATCTGCTGTACAAGATGCCGGAAAGAGTTCTCCTTGGTACTTGACCTTCTGGGCTGCTCGTTTGTTGTCGAAATTTAGCAGAATGGGGTCGAGAAGTTCTGGGTCAACGCCAGTAATATCCCAGCAGCCATCAAAGTCATTAGGATTCTCCTTTCTTGTGACGAAACTGCCATCTATGTAAACAGTCTGGCAGCCTGCCTTTGACAGTGAATCAAGGGCGGACTTCAGTCCCCTAAGAAGTTGCTGTCGGTGTGGTGTTGTTCCAAATCGAGCCGCGAACTCTTGCCAGGTAGTCCAATGCACTCCTGGAGGCAAGTTTCCGTCAGAGTTGAACGCTGGTATCATTTCACAACTTTTTCTGTTGTGCTAGCTAGTATAACACAACTTTTTCGTTGTGTTGTCTAAGTCTGTTCTCCCTCGACCCAGAACGCTGCCACTGGTGTCAGAGCCATCATTTCGCTTGGTTCGGTACAAGTCACGTTTGCCTCATCACGATTCAGATCAGAGTAGCGTTGCTATAGCAGTCCTAAATAAGTTGTGGTAATTTTCCGAAACGTGATCCTTGCTATACCTGGGTTTCAATCCGCTCACTTTTCAAAACCTATTTAGAGTCGCTATAGCTTGATTTGTGTTATCCATTCTCTGCGATGAGCGGCTATCTGTGATGGCTTACTAGAAGGACGTAACCGTTAGCCAGTGTCACACCACGAACACGGCTTTTTACCTATTTCAAGTAAATTTGAGTTCCATTTCTATCACAAGTATGTAGCAAATATTTAATTTGATTATATATTTATGTCTAGATGGTTTTAATTTATTTAAGCGCTAACGCGCCCATATTTTAGACTACTCTTGGCTTAAAAAATGAATAGTTAAAAATCATAAATTTAGTCTAGCAGAATATCTCACCTTCCTCAAATAACGGACAACCAACCTCACCCCAGAAATTAACAGCAATGCTTGAATCTCACCAATACTCCCTTCTTCTTTTCCCCCAAG
>CAKZMA010000247.1 GCA_937127375.1 uncultured Coleofasciculus sp.
GCTCAATGCAGTGAGCAAGATGCTCACACTACAACAAGGATTTCGTCATTATTGAGATTAAGGTTTAAAATTTCACCCATGCGGGTATCACCTTCACCCATTTGGGGGTATTTATTAACTTGGAAAAGTGATATTTTTATACAAAATAGTTAACCAAAATCGTATCATTTTGTAAACAAAATAAAAGGTTTGTTTGTTGCTAAAATAAAATAGAATTAAAAAGATACATAGGTGCAACCATGCAACTTAGAAACGAGAACTATTCACAGTTGCCTCGTTTCCTCCATCGCTATTTTCCGCTTCAGAGGATAGGGGCAAAACGATTAGCAGGCTCAACGTTAGCCCAAGTCCTCACGCTAGCCATTGCGGTTGGATTAACTAATCTGGGAGCAACGTTAGCTCAAGTTCCGGGAAATAGTACGATAAACTCGCCAACACCGCAGTCTTTCCCCTCTCCTGGATTGCCAAGGCGTGAGCTAAACGTAGAACCTGTGCGACCTATCCAAATCCCTTCTCTTTATGAACATCCTGATTTCTTTGAGGAAGGACACGAAGAATTCGAGGAACAAATTGACAAGCTAAGACTCCAGAATACGCCAGATTCTTCCGAAGACGAGGTACTCACAATTGAAGAGTCAGCGTACTGGGAAAATCAAGACCATGGAGAGAGTTGGTTGACGAACAAATCCCACTCTGAGCTAAATTAACTGTTTGTAGTCAGCGATGCGAGCGCTTCTGCCACTAAAGTGGCTAAGCTGTCATGCATTTAAATTGAGTATTAGTAGCGCTTCGCGCTGGTCTAGTTACACTTTGTTTGTACGAACATCTCATCTGGACTCAGCTTCAGGTACGGGAGTTGTAAATACACGCCTAGCGATTTGCTATAGTAGCGAGCAAGATGCTCGCACTACAAGGATTTCGTCATTATTGACATTAAGGTTTAAATGCCGAACAGCTATGACCAATGACCAATGACCAATGACGATCTCAACCGTTAACTTTTATGGTGTCCACCTACTTATCACAGGTTTGCCCAGATCCTTTATGGTGAAAACGAATACCTAGGAAAATATCATAGACAAAGCTTAAAAAATCTTTGCCTTGTAGCAGTCCCAATGATTGATGACAGCCCTTTTGTTCTAATAAAGGCTGAGTGGCTCGATAGGCTCTTTGATATTTATACCAGGGAATAGAG
This sequence comes from uncultured Coleofasciculus sp., assembly GCA_937127375.1. GTDB lineage: Bacteria > Cyanobacteriota > Cyanobacteriia > Cyanobacteriales > Coleofasciculaceae > Coleofasciculus. The sequence continues at coordinate 1,196 of CAKZMA010000247.1, forward strand.
GGCCACAGATGATGAATCAAATGGTAATTCTGACCCATAATCATAATATTCAGGATTGGGCTAGGATAAACCCTGGCATTTTTCCAGCGATCGCGTTCTTTGAAGGGACGATGGGGTAAATAGTCAAAAAACAATCCCAATGCCAATCCCACAACCAGGGCTGGGGTAAACCAAAAGTTCATGATATAGCCCAAAAAGCCATAGTGACACGCCAGGTAAATCACCCCCGCCACAAACGCTCGGCTCAAGAACCATTCCAGCAGTTCATACTTACGCCACAAGCGACGCTTAAAGAAAAAGACCTCATGGTAAAAGAAGCGTGCCGCAATTAACCACAGAGGACCCCCCGTGGAGACAAAATGATCGGGATCGTTTTCTGGATCATTCACATTGGCATGATGCTGCATGTGTACCCGGGTAAACACTGGGAACGCAAACCCCAACATCAACGCACTCCCATGACCCATCAGCGCATTCGCGATCCGATTTTTGTGGGCGACATTGTGAGAGGCATCATGGATTACCGTACCCGCCATATGCAATGCTAGGACATTAATCCCAAAGCACAAGGGTGCGGGTAACTCCCACAGCCAGTAACCGCAGGTCGAGAAGACGATCAGAGCCATCGCTACTATGAAAATTAGTAACGTTAGATTAAAATCTTCGGGGGCACCCAAGAATTCTCTGGGCACGGTCAGTGGCTTGATTGCCTCCGACATCGTTGTTTGTACTCCTTATTAACTATCCTTTGGTAGTATAAGATGTCTTAACAGAATTATAAAGTTTTGTTGACATCAGGTCATTTAATCAAAATTGACCGACCGATAAGCTTAACACGTTTTGGCGGCTTCGCTCAAGAGCTGGGGGAAGCTGGCAGCAATTCTCACCAAAAAAGCCGGGGCATGACCCGGCTTTTTTTTTGTGGCTGTGTTTCGTACCTGCGGGACGTTGACATCGGCGAAGAAGTCATTAGCTCAGACCGATGGGCTGCGTGGCTGTTGAATGGAGACGACGCAAACCTTGACATAGCCGCTGCGTTGGTCGCTGGGCTAGGGGAGCACCGGCAGACCGCGACCCGTCTGAAATCAGCCACCCATCAGCGCCTGGGCGAGTCCGATGAAGAGCGGTATTCCCACGGCAAGCGCAATCGGTGTGCCGACGGCTGTGGACGAGCCGATGTAGGCGGAGGGATTGGCAGACGGGATACCGGCGCGTAAAGTGGGCGGTCCTGAGATGTCTGAACTGGAGGAGGCGATGACAGCCAGGAGCACAACGCCGCCAGCGCTGAATCCTGTGGCGTAGTGGGCAATCATACCGAGACCGAAGGCTATGAACCCATGCAGCAGCGGCCCCACAAAGGCATATAGGGCGTACCACTGACCCACCTTACGCAGCTCGCCAAGCCTTGCCGTAGCCTCCATACCCATTACCAGCATCAGTATCGAAAGCAAGCCCCGGAAGAGGGGATCGAAGAAGCTCTCATAGACACTTTCCGGCTGGGTTAGTATGCCTAGAGCGATGCCGAGCAGCAGTGCCGACAGGGCAGAACCCTGGAGGCTTTCCTGCACGATGGGCCATATTTTGACCCGCTCGGACTCCTGGTGGGGATACCCGCTTGCGGTAATGCGCTGCTGGCTGAGATACTCCTGCCTGGTGGTGGGATACTCGCCTGCGGCAACCGGCTGCTTGCTGAGAGACTCCTCCTTGCTCTCCTTGCTGAGAGTATCCTCCTTGCTGAGAGCCTTTTGCTTTTGCTTGCTGACATAAACGCTGGCTAAGACGATCGCCGTCACGAGCGCTGGAATGTCCATGAAGGGATAGAGTGCGGCTGCCCAGGGTTCGTATGTTATGCCTTCCGCTTCCAGTACCGTTATGCCAGCGGCGAGGGTAGAGCCACTCACAGCACCGAACAAACCCGCTGTTGCAATGGCGTCCACGACTTTGACGCCCGGCAGCTTGGCTAACGTGTAGCGCCCGATGAACACGATAAGCATTCCCGTGATCACAGCGAACCCTGCGGGCAACAGCATCTGCACCAGATTGGCATTGCGGATCGCAATGCCGCCGCTCAGTCCAACTTTGATGAGCAGCATGAAGACGATGAATTTATAGACAGCATCGGGAATTGCCAGTCGGCTATTGAGGGCGGCAACGACCATACCACCGATCAGAAAGCCGAGTGTCGGAGACTGCAACTTCCCCAGGAAGAGCGTCAAGAAATCGGACAAAAAATCCACTTTGTAATTCCTCCTTGATCAGATATTCAGATATAAAGTTAAAACCCTTCAGGTTAAACGCCATCGTACTCATCCCCAAAGCCGCAAACCCGATGCAGACTTTGGGAAACACGACCAACCAGAGATGAAGATCTAGTCATTCCAATGTATTTCCATACATAGATCTTTAGAGTCCGTGAAGACGGACTTCGTTGTGTTAGCCTTGGATTTCCAATCCGCGGGCAGTTGTTGCTGTTGGTTTCTACTTGTAACTACAATAGAGCCGGCTGCGGAAGCGCCGGCAGTATACAGAAAGTTTTGACGAGACATGCGAGAGAAATTTGCCATGAATACCTCCTTCCGCCTCCCCTGGTTGGGGGAGTGGTGATTGTGATAAGTGAAATTGGTTAAAAGTTGTAGAAAGCGGGGGTGCAGCGCTACACCCCTACAGCACAGGTATTATGCTAATACCTGTCCCGCAGCACCTACCATAAATCAAGATCTATGTAAGACCCGAATCTCTATGTGCTTAAGTTTATCTTAAAATCTGTACCAATTTGCATGGAAATGCCCAATTCAAATCATAAGTTTTCCTTTTAGTCTCAGAAAACCCCTATATCTGTGGTCAATGTAATCTGTAACCCCTAGTGGGACTCGACAACCTGGCGTCGCTTGCGGTGTTTAACAACCAGATCACCATGCTTTCGTCTGAACGATATTCTTAAGTTTATAAAATTCGCAGGGAAAACCCCATCCCTTTGTGGGTGGGGTTGTTGACAAAATGCTTCCGCTAATCTGAGTCAATCTTTCTCAACAGAGGGTAGTGGATTCGCCGATCTTTGGCATAATCTTAAAGATATGGTTCAAGGCAAGACTTTATGGTTTTGCCTTGAATTGTCGTAATAGAATGCATCAAGAGGTAAACTACATGACCCAGAAAGCCAGCAAGCTCGTCATCGTCACGGAAAAGGTGCTACTGAAAAAGATCGGCAAGATCATCGACGAAGCCGGAGCTACCGGTTATACGGTGGTGGACGCTGGCGGTAAAGGCAGTCGCAACGTGCGCTCGTCGGGACAACCCACCGTTTCCGAGAACTTCTCGAATGTAAAGTTCGAGATACTCACCCCCAATCGGGATATGGCCGTGAAGATTTCGGATGAGGTCGCAGCGAAGTTTTTCGATGACTATTCGGGCATCAGCTATATCTGTGATGTGATGGAGGTACTACACGCGCACACGTTCTGACTCAAAACCCTAGTCAGAAGTTACCCCAGCCAAAAATTCCAAACTGGCTCACTGTGAGGCTTTCCGCGATTTTTTAGACGTTCGGCGAGCGCTCAGACTTCGGCGAACGCTCAGTCGAGCTGTCGAGCCGTCGAGCCGCTGCCCTACTTATGTACAATCGCTGAAACCTTGATGTAGCGTGGGTTTCAACCTATCTCTTGTCTATTGCCAAAATAGCGCGTTGGCGGAGCCTGTTCCGAAGGAACGTATCGCGCTATTTTGGCATGCTGGGAAGATGGGGAAGATGGGGAAGATGGGGGAGATGAGGGAGATGGGGGAGATGGGGGAGCTGGGGAAG
>CAKZMA010000248.1 GCA_937127375.1 uncultured Coleofasciculus sp.
GATACAGGCATTCCCAATTCTAAGCCTTGGCGGATACCATCAAGTCCCGCTGCAATCGTTGCCCCTAATGCTAAATAGGGATTCGCCGTAGCATCCACGGTTTTGAATTCAAAATGAGACGGACTCGGGGGTTCAGGATGCGTAGGAACGCGCACAGCCGCTTCCCGATTATCCAGTCCCCAACACCGGAATGCCCCACTCCAACACTGGGGTAAAAGGCGGCGGTAAGAATTAGTGGTGGGTGTTGTCAGTGCCATCAAAGCAGGTAGATGGTGCAGAATTCCGGCGATAAAATGACGCGCAATATCGGACAGTTCGCCATTTCCCTCTGGATGGGGGATGAGATTTTTGCCCTCTCGCCAGAGACTCAAGTGCAGGTGACAACCGCTACCCGCTTGATTCGCAAAGATTTTGGGTAAGAATGAAGCGATACGATAATGTTGGAGTGCGATCGCTTTAATCGTTTCCCGGTAGGCAATCTGTTGATCTGCCGCACTGAGGGCGTTGGTATAGAGGATGGAGATTTCCTGTTGACCGGAACCGGATTCGGGATAATATTGCTCAACTATCATTCCCTGCTCGATTAACGCTTCTGCCATCTGATCAATGAGTCCTTGATGCAAATCCATTGCCATCGTCGAGGCAAATACAGTTTCATCCGCAGGTGCAATACCCTCAGCAGTGCGCTGCAACAGATAGAACTCATTCTCAAAGGCGGCAATCACCTCTAACCCCTCTTGGTTCGCCTCCGCAACCATGCGTTTGAGAAAATGACGGGGACAAAGACTCCAAGGCACACCATTAAGCATCATATCGCCCATGACACGGGCATGACCTAGGCAATAGGGTAAAGGGTTCAACGTACTCCAGTCTGGCACGAGACGGATTTCACCCACGGGTCCAAACCCACTCCCAGCCACAGGTGCATCATACATGACCGGAATGGCTTGTTGCGCCGCAGAAATACCCACACCATGAGTAAGGTACTCTGATAAGACTTTGCGGTGGACTGCCTTGCCCCGGATAATGTTGGCATTGTCGCACCAGAGAATACGGACAAATTGAATCCCTTGCTGGTCAAGATTTTGTAGTTGTTCTTTTTCCATGCATTTTCTGGTGAGGTAGTACAAGACGGCTCCAAGTCCGACGGCAGAGGGCTGAAGGCTTTTTGGCTTATGGTAGCTGCTTTTTCTGCTATCTTGTTAACGGGTTAGTTATTTCTGCCTGTGTTTCTAACCCAGAATAGATCCATGAATTAACTTTTCTTAATATAATGAGAAGATACACGGCTGATATAAAGGAGCGATCGCGTGCTAACCCTAGACCGCCTTGGAGAAGAAACATTAAACAGAATTGCAACACTGGCACTGTCCAGCCAACTCGATGATGCCAGAAAACTTGATGTGCGAGTGAAAACAGACCCCTCTCTGTTAGCCAAGGGTCAGTTAGAATCCCTAGCCATTTACGGTGAAGGGTTAATCATGGAACACGATATCCGTCTGCAAGAGATGGCTATCCGGTTAGAAACCATTGCGGTTGCTCCTTTCAAAGCCTTGACGGGTAATATTGTACTCACCCAACCGACGGAAGGAACAGCACGGATTGTGATTGCTCAAGCTGACCTCAACCGTGCCTTCAACTCCGATGTGCTAGGGACTCAGCTGCGTTCACTCCAGGTTCAGGTGGACGGTAAGCCGCAAACGCTCAACGTCAAACAGGTAAATTGTCGCCTGTTAGCCGAAGGTCGAGTGGGTCTTAATGCTGATGTGCGGCTCAGTCAAAGTGAGCAAACGCAACGAGTCTCGTTCACCACGACTCCGAGAGTCAGTGATGACGGACGCAGTGTTGTCCTAGAGAAGGTGGAATACGCCCAAGGAAAAGAACTCTCACCCGAACTCACTCAAGCCTTAGTAACCAAGGCGGGTAAAATATTACACTTGAGTCACTTTGAAATGCCAGGGATATCGCTACGTATGCATCATCTGGAGGTGCAAGAAGGTCAACTCACCTTGCAAGCCGTGGCGCATGTGACGCAATTTCCATCCGTATAAGGCTGAAGGGATGGGTAAGAACGCTAAAAAAGCGACTGGGTGTTGGGATGTGGAGAAAATCTGAACAACTAACTGTTAAGCTGTTCGGCATTTAAACCTTAATGTGAATGATACTGACTGGTATGTTGGTGGGCAATGCCCACCCTACTGGCGTGACTAATTCAGTCCGCGTAGGCGGACTTTGTTTGTGTAGCAGCGATTTTAATCGCCGTGGCAAAAAGGCTATATTTTGATCGAGATAACGTGAACTATGTCTCGTGCTACCCCTTATCAACCATTACTTCTGAGACTGTTGCATGGTATCAATGGACTGATTGCCATTTTAGCCATCATCACGTCCTACTGGGTGTATGACACCTACGATGGACGATTTGGTCAACTCTCTCTGCCGCAAATTCCGGGTATTATTGGCATTCATGGGACATTTGGCAAAACTTTACTCCTCGGCGTAATGCCAGCATTTGCCTTATACAGTTTCCATTTAGGCTCTAAACGCCTGGTTCAACCCGATTCGTTTCAAAAACTCAGACAACTGGGTAAACCTATTGGTTGGTATAGTCTGCATCGGATTGTGAATACGGTGATGTTATTGGCGGTTACGTTTTCCTTAGTGACTGGTAGTATGGTCAAAGAAGAATGGTTGCCCAATGGGGAATTAAATCATATCTGGTATTATCTGCACTTAACTGGATGGGTGATATTAGTTGGATGTTTAGCGATTCACCTACTAATCAGTGCCAAGGTAGGAGGATTGCCATTATGGATATCTATGTTTAAGCTTAACTATCGTCCAGAGGATTCCCCTAAAAAGTGGATTCAGACAGTGCGTTCATTCGTCCGGCGTGAAGATAGATAATATCATATCCCCAGAAGGCATGATATGAAGCGAAATACGCTACTTATTGTTATAGAAATTATCATCATTGGCGGGATTCTATTTGGTTGGATTGCCCCCTTATTGTTTCCCTCAGAGGAACCGGAACAGAGTATAAGTATTGTAAAAACATTAACATTGGCTCATTTTCAAGGACATAAGGTAAAACCCTTTCATACCCTTGCACCGCTATCAGGGAAAATGTATCATTGCTTCCCCTGCTTCCCCTGCTTCCCCCTTCATCCTTTTGTCTTACTCATCAGTCATCCCCAGGTTGATAAACGCGAGCTGGTGTATGATCGGAATTAATTTCAATAACTAAATCTACCCAATCGGGATTGTGCATTAATGGCGTAATAAATAATTCTGGATGCAATGCTTTCCAAAAAAACTTGACAAACTCATTAATTTGTGAATCACTCATCCCCGATTTACCCGTCGCCATCATTTCCGCCTCCGCCTGACGCCGCCACTGTAAACTCAAGCGATAATCAATGGGATAAAGTACGATTAAACGGTCTAATCGTTCCCATAAGAGTAAATACGCTTTCAGTCGTTCATTCATATCCCGTGCAAAGGTGCGATCGCTCTCTGTTTCAATAGGTGCTGGAGTCGCCCCCGAAAACACAGTCGCCGCCACGGGACGCACGCCGACAAACCAGCCTTCAAATAATACAATATCCGCCTTTTGTACCGATTCAAAATCTGTGCGATCGCCTGCACCTTGCCATGCTGATTTATCAAAGCGGGGAACCAGAATAGAGTCTGAAAAATTGGGCGATCGCAACTCATCTAATACCTGTATTCCCAAGTCTACATCATGGGTTCCTGGGGGACCTCGCCAAATCAAACGCGGATCATGTTCTTGCATGCGCTGTCGTTCTTGATAGGTTTTATACAGGTCATCAAGGGAAAGGCTTAGGGTGCGATAGCCTAACTGAGCTAAAATTAATTTTAATACAATCGCCAATGTGGTTTTTCCGGTTCCTTGTCCGCCTAATATTCCCTGAATTAAGGGACGGTTTAACTGTTCCCTATAGTTCGCCAAATGGGTCGCCAAGGGTAACCATAATCGCCACAGCGATAGGAGAAGAGTTGTTTGAAATGACTCTAAATTTCTTGGATTATCTTGAATTTTATCGGCAAAGAATGGTAGAGTTATAATATCAGAATAAATAGATTCAAAAAGACGCGATCGCGCTTGTAATTTTTCAGCTACGTTATCTGGCGTAATCCCAAAAGCTTTCGCCCGTTCTGGTGGTGTTAGTTCCGCTGCAACTAATTGTTGCCAAGCTTGTGAATTGGGTGATTTTCCAGCTATCCACTGGTTGAGAATCTCACCGAGGGAGGAAGATGGGGAAATAGGATGAGTCATCTTACTTTTCACGGGAAGTGTAGAAACCTGAGTCGGGGCGGGTTGAGTTACTTATGAGTGCAACCGAAAAGATAGTAGTGAAAGTGAGCCCCTACAGATGTTGTACCACATATAGCACTACGCACTAAGGTTAGGACTTTCTGAAGAAAAATTAATTTTTCTTCACTATGACACCCATTCCCTATTCCCTAAGCTGTTCTCACTAAGACTCGAACTGAGAAATAATCACATCTCTATCCGGGAAATGGGCAACCAGTTGGAGCGTTCCACCCAAAGCCTTAATATAGCGGTATAGAGTAGAAATTTGAATGTCCTCTTGATTTTCAAGTTTAGACAAAGCAGACTGAACAACACCAAGTTCATCCGTCATATCTTGTTGGGTAACACCGAGAGATTGACGTAACTTGGCTAGAGTCAGATACAACGACGCCAGTTGAGCGCGAGTTTGACTCTCGGCTAGTTGTTCAGGTGTCATTTGTTTTCTTAACTCACCGATTGGCTTTCGTTTCATATCAAACCATCATCCGATAATTCCTGCAAAAGTTCATCGTAGAGTAAATCGGCTTTAGGGATATTCTCCTCATACCACCGATCATTTCCCCTTTTATTGCCCCCTAAAAGTAGTACAGCTGTCCTCCCCCCTCTTGCTCCCCTCTCCCAAGCTTGGGAGAGGGGCTGGGGGAGAGGGCTGGC
>CAKZMA010000249.1 GCA_937127375.1 uncultured Coleofasciculus sp.
GACAAATGACAATTAAAGCGCCTGCGCCCTTAACCAGGCTACTGGTAAATAAAGCAACTTCCGCCCCTTAGACACATAAGCCCGTTGCGTAAACACATCATAATTATTACGCTCAATGACATCTAAAATCCCCTGATACAGCATTGTAGCCGCCCAGACGGGCCAACGCGCATCCCGACTTAGCGCCCCAATCCCTTTCTCTGCATAAGTATAAAACTTACGCGCCCGTTGAATTTGGAAGCGCATGAGTTCCTGCCAGCGCTCGTCAACCACTCCCTTAAATAAGTCTTCTTCGGTATAATTAAATAGCGCCAATTCATCTAATGGCAAATAAATTCGACCCCGTTGAGCATCTTCGCCAACATCGCGGAGGATATTGGTTAACTGCTTGGCAATCCCTAACGCGATCGCTTCTTCTACCGGATTCGTCCTAAACTGACCGTTCCAGGGCGTTTGACTCCAAGCCAGGTCAAATCCTAGCACTGGACTGGTCATTAACCCTACCGTACCCGCCACACGATAGCAGTACAGCTTCAGTTCTTCAAAGGTTTCATAACGGCTGCGAGATAAATCCATCCGCTGACCCGCGATCATATCCCGAAACGGTTGAATATCCATCGGGAACCGTTGCAACGTATCCACTAACGCCACATCCGCGTCCTCGATTGGCTGTCCCGCGAAAACAGATTCTAACTGCTGTTCCCAGCGATCCAAGGTTTCCGGCGTGGTTAAACGGGCTTGGGGACCATCCACCAGTTCATCGGTTCGCCGACACCAGAAATAGATTGCCCATATCGCACGCCGCTTTTGTTCTGGCATCAGTAAGGTAGCCAGATAAAACGTCTTGGCGTATTTTGCTGTAATCTGACGACAGATTTCATAAGCCTCAGATTCAGGAACCAGCTTTCTCATGGGCGGAGATTTAGGCAATTGAAGCATTCGTTGCAGGTAATTCGGTTAGGGGCGAAGGAGTAGATCTTGGATTAAGTCATAGCAGTTAACCGTCAAAAGAAGTCAAAAGAATGGTACTGACTCCTATCGTCGAGAAACACGTTTCCCAGAACCCAAGCTCAAGTACGCTAAAATTTAGCGGGTCAGTCTTGGAACCCAGTTCAACGGAACGCCAGCTTCCAGCCCACAGACAAAAAACAGCTTCTCGCCGATTTTAGTTCCAGGGCTTTAGCTGGGATAGTTACGGTAAAGACGGATAGTGGGGTGAGGATAATGAGTTTTTCTCTTAACCCGCACCGACAACCTCTTTACTGTCCACCTGTTTAAACAGCCGTTGACTTGAGCCTCCTGATTCATGACGCCTGACAATCACCTGCGATGTCAGCTTACCAGAAAGTACGGCACCCTCCATACTGGCAAGGTAACGTTGCATGGTGTAATCGCCAGTCAAGTAAAAATTGGCAATGGGCGTTTCTTGGGAGGGGCGATGGGCTTGTCGTCCCGGAATGGCTTTGTAAACCGAACGTGGTGTTTTGACGATGTGATACTTGAGCAACTGGGCAGGGCTATCACTATCAAAATGTTTGGGGAAGAGTTTCTTGAGTTCTTCCATCGTCGCCTCGACAATATCCTGATCCGATTTACTAATCCAATCTTTTGCCGGGGCGAGGACTAACTCCAACATCGAACGGTCAGGGTTGGCATATTCTCGACAGGTATTGCTCATGTCAGCATACACTGACAAAAGGGGCGATCGCGAAAAGAGTAGATGGTCAATATCTGTTAATTTCCGGTCAAACCACAAATGCAGGTTAATTACCGGAACCCCTTCTAAGCCTTCTAGCTTATTGAAGAACTCCATCTCTCGCCAAGGTTGAGGCATGATTAACTTTAAGGGATCGACAGGCATTGCCGAGACATAAGCATCCGCCGTCAGCACTTCGTCCCCATGTTCACCCCGAATCAAAAATCCCTGTACCGTCTGATCCGGATTGAGTAAAAACTCCTTCACCGGAACATTTAATCGCACTTCTCCACCCCTTGCGGTAATGTAGTCTACCAAGGGTTGACAGAGGCGCTCCGTCGGGGAACCATCCAGGAATGCCATTTTTGACCCATTCTTTTCCTGGAGAAAGCGATTCAGCGCCGTCAACACCACCGTTGCCGAAATTTCATCAGGGTTGATAAAATTCAGGGCTTTCGCCATGGCGATAAAGACTTGCTTTTCTACCCGTGGCGGTATAGTTTGACGCTGTAACCACTCGGAGAAGGAATACTTGTCCATCTGTTCAACATACTTCTGACCATTAATAATGGCGGGAATCAAACCCAAGCCAAACCGGATCTTCTCCGACCAGGTCAGCATATCGTTATTTCGCAGAATCGCAATAATTCCGTTAATCGGTGCCGGTAAATCCGGGAAATCAAACCGAGAGTAGGTACCCGGTTTCTCTGGCTGATTGAAAATCATGGTGTGGTCTTTCCACTGTAGCCGATCCTCAATCTCTAGCTCCTTAAAGAGCTGTAGCATATTGGGATAGGCACCAAAGAAGATATGTAACCCGGTTTCATACCAGTCTCCGTCTTCGTCTTGCCAAGCGGCAACTTTTCCGCCGAGAACGTCCCGACGTTCTAGAACAATAGGGGTGTGACCTGCATCCGTTAGATATTTGGCACAGGAAAGTCCAGCTAAACCCGCTCCAGCGATCGCAACTCGCATCTGATAGTAATACTCTTTAGTTAGGTGCTTGTCAGTGTATTCTGGATCTCATTATACTTTGCAATCCGTTACATTTGGTAAAAACTGTCGCCGACTTCATCTGCTCCCCCTGCTCCCCCTGCTCCCCCTGCTCCCCCTGCTCCCCCTGCTCCCCCATCTCCCTCACCCCCGTTCCCACGGTCATCAATGATGAACAAACCGACTCAGCTAATCTACCCTACCGTCGATCTATTCTTATATG
>CAKZMA010000250.1 GCA_937127375.1 uncultured Coleofasciculus sp.
GTTATACCCTATCTATGGCTCTCTGCCTTTGCGATCGCACTTATTGCTTTAAGAGTGGTAACAGCAGTTTACCAACCGCTTCCGCTTCATCCTTCAGCTCTCCCGTACTTAGCGTGGAACTCCTGTAGATGAAACACTTAGACGTTAAAATACTGACGATACAAGTTGCAACTAGGCAGCACGCGATCGCCTTTTAGATGCACCAATCCCATGGTCTGTAATTGTAAGGCTTGCTCCCATTCTAATTTCGCCGGTGTTGGCGAATTTGTCACTTGGGTAAACGCGGCGTAAAGTTCTGGGTACTGTCGCAGATTCGATAATTGCTGACCCAGGTATTCACTGTAAATTCTCACTTTTCTGGTATACTTAACTAACAACTCTTCTAGCGTAAAATCTTGTTGCCAGATGTGATAAAGTGCCTTTCGGATCAGATAGGGATGACCTCCCACTAGAGACATTAGTTGTTTGACCTGATCAACATCCCAATTGAGTCCATGACGCCATGCCAAATCTTGTACCTGTTCCTGGGTAAATTCTGGCAACCCTGCTCATAGGATTGATGTTCCCAAGATCCCCGCAGGACAGCAATTTGCAGAGTATTTAAATGTTGCTGCGTTTGGGTATAGACAAAGGATTGCAAAAGTTCAAGTGCTTCTTCAAGACGCATGAGTATTTTTACTCCTATAGACACACCTGTGGGCAAGTTGACCTGAACTTCATAAAACCTGCCTACTGTTTTACACAAGCTTGATAAACCTGACCTACTTCTTTATGAAAACTTCACAAAACCTGCCTACTGTTTTACAAAAGCTTCACAAAGAGGGTGACTTCTTCATGGGAACTTTATAAAACTGCTCCGGGATGTTCCTACTTTTTGCTACTGACAGCGCTGAAGAGACCGTTTAAGCTACCGAATGACAGCTAAATAAATAGCTTTTACCTTTTGGAGAAACGAGTTATATGTCTACTTCCACCCTTGTGAAACTTTCAGCTTTTGCAGCCAGCTTCGCTAGTTTGGTTGGATTTTCAACTCTATTCGGTGTCGAAGCTTCCTATGCTTCTATAGTTAATGGTGGGTTTGAGACAGGTAATTTTGACGGATGGGAAACCATAGGTGATACTAGTATTGAGACATCCACGTTTGGTAGTGGTCCCAAGGAAGGGGATTTTCAAGCGTTACTACAGACGAGTTCAATTAATGATTTTCAGTTAGAATACTTTCTCGGATTACCTTCAGGCAGCTTGGATGCTCTGGGAAATGGAAATGCAACTGAAGGGTCTGCGATAAAACAAACATTTACGGCAAAGGCGGGTCAAGTTGTCAAGTTTCATTGGAATTTTCTTACAGATGAGTTAGATTTTGACTCAAATCCATCTACATTTAATGACTTTGCTTTTGTTTCACTAACATCGTTAAGTGAATTAGGCGACACTTCCTTAAGCTTCATGAACTCGTTAACACCATTTTCTGATGAAACAGGATTTGAGAAGTTTTCCTATGTAATTCCAGCAACTGGAACCTATACTTTAGGAATTGGTGTTACCGATGTCGGTAATCGCATTTTCGAGTCCGGATTATTGGTTGATAAGGTTGCAGTGACCCCTGAACCCGCTTCTGTTCTAGGACTTTTCGCAGTAAGCGTTCTAGGTGCTGGCTCAGCTTTCAAGCGTAAACAACAGCCTAAAAATTAAGTAGCATTAATTCACTACTTAAAAACAAGGCTTTTGTATGGAGACCACTCACTAAAAATACCTGGGTAGGTCTCCCTTTTTGAATAAACTATTAATTTTTTCTCCAAAACCTATTTAGGAGTGCTAGATATAATAGCAGTTCAGGGAAGATTACTCATGTTCTCCATTTACATCCTCACCCACAACGAAGAATTAGACATCGCTTCCTGTATTGAATCCGCCCACCTTTCAGATGATGTCATTGTTATAGACTCATTCAGCACAGATCGCACAATTGAAATTGCCTCCCGCTATCCCGTTCAGATAGTACAGCACAAATTTGAAAGTCACGGAAAACAACGCACCTGGATGCTGGAAGCGATTCCGACCAAATATGAATGGGTCTACATTCTAGAAGCCGATGAACGCATGACTCCCCAACTGTTCCAAGAATGTCTGGACACCATTCAAAACCCCAAACACATCGGCTATTATGTGGCAGAACAAGTCCTGTTTATGGGTAAATTGATTCGCCACACCACCCAGTATCCCCGCTATCAATTACGCCTGTTCCAGAAAAATAAGGTCTGGTTTACAGATTATGGTCACACCGAGCGAGAAATCTGTAACGGTTCCACAGGTTTTCTCAACGAAACCTATCCTCACTATACCTGTTCAAAAGGCTTGACGCGCTGGATTGACAAGCATAATCGCTACTCCACTAATGAGGCGGCGGAAACGTTGCGACAACTCGAACAGGGACGAGTGAATTGGTGGAATTTGTGCTTGGGTCAATCAGAAGTCGAACGACGGCGGGCGTTAAAAGATTTGTCTTTGCGTCTTCCCTTCAGACCTTTGCTGCGCTTCATTTATATGTATTTTTTCCTCGGTGGTTGTCTAGATGGTCAAGCCGGTTTTGCTTGGTGTACACTACAGGCATTCTACGAATATCTGATTGTTCTCAAGAGTTGGGAGATGCAACAGCAGCCAATTGCATCCGGAAATAAGCGACAGGATAGCAACGGAGTAGAAAAAAAGAAACAATACGTTTCTTTTGATGAAAAAGCACCAAGCCGTGAACTCAAGTTCCGGCTCAAAGCTAAAACCCGTTAAAACGGGTTAAAACGTCTAGTCAGCTTTAGCTGACTTTAGCTATTAGCCGGAAATTTATTTCCCGGCTGACCTATTGATTCTGAGAGTAAGGAGCAAACAACATGCTGTCTTATTGAAATCTTGAAAAAGTCAATTTTATTAAATTTTTATCATTGTAAATACTTATTAAGGTGTAAATTTAACGTAACAGTCGTGATCGCACTTATTTTAAGAGTGGTAATAACCGTTGTAATTCTCCACAAGCTGCCTCAAGTGACGCAGGTGCGTTGTCTGGGAAGTTCTGAGAACGGCATTGTTCTGCTAGGTTCTCCACAGATGGTTTACAAGCCGCTTCATTCTTCTGGTATTTTGCATACTCTGTCTCCTCATCCACGGTTTCTCCCTGCAAAAAGTGTATCCAAGTCTAAATATTACGTTTAGGAATAAAAATCGCGATCGCCCCAGCAGGTGGTATATGCTCAATAGTGATGTGTTCTAATTGAGTGTTTCATACTTCAGATGACGAACTCTCCCCAACATCAGCCAAAGAACGACCCAATGCGGAGTGTCCACACCACGAACTTCCCCCAAATCCTCACCCAACTGGGGATTTCCTTAGTGGTTTCCACCTACCAAGCGGGTAAACTAATCGTCCTCCGTGCTGATGGAGAACATATCAATACTCACTTCCGCGTCTTCCCAAAACCCATGGGTTTAGCGGCTGACCGAGGTAGAATCGCCATTGGTACCGCCAACCAAGTTTGTGAACTCCGCAATGTACCAGCCGTTGCTCAGAAATTAGACCCTATTGGAAAACACGACGCTTGCTATCTGCCCCGCAATTCTCACATTACTGGGGATATTGATATCCATGAAATGGCATGGGCGCAACAAGAACTCTGGTTTATCAATACCCGTTTTTCTTGTCTATGTACTCTAGACTTTGACCACAGCTTTGTCCCCCGTTGGCGACCCCATTTTATCAGCGCCTTATCACCAGAAGACCGTTGTCATCTCAATGGTTTAGGGATGGTCAATAATTACCCCAAGTATGTCACGGCATTGGGAGCAACCGATAGTCAAGGCGGCTGGCGAGACAAGAAGGCTTATGGTGGCGTATTGATGGATGTAGAGACAAATCAGGTAATTGTCCAGGGATTATCAATGCCTCACTCACCTCGCTGGTATCAAAATCGTCTCTGGGTATTGGAATCAGGGAATGGTTCTCTAGCAACCGTTGATTTGGCGTCTGGGAAATGTGAGACAGTGACTCAGCTTCCTGGCTTTACGCGGGGTATAGATTTCTGGGGTTCCTTGGCGTTTATTGGTCTTTCCCAAGTGCGGGAGACAGCAGTATTTAGTGGTATTCCCTTGACTGAAAGGTTAGAGGAACGCATCTGCGGGGTTTGGGTGGTGAATATTGA
>CAKZMA010000251.1 GCA_937127375.1 uncultured Coleofasciculus sp.
CATATCCCGGCGCTACCCAAACACTACACCCTTGACGTTGCGATCGCAAGCCATAGTCGGTGTCGCCGATGCTATGGCTAAAGGTGGGATCTAGATTTCCCAAGATTTGCACAACGACGCGGGGGATCAATACGCAGTTACCATTCAGGGTTTCAGCCAGTTGAGGTTCTGTAGTGGGTTCCACAAGGCGATATTTAAAGGGATGCCACCACGTTTTTCGCACGACTCCCCCATATGTAAGTTTGCCTGTGTCTGGATGGTGAGTGGAACCCACAATAATGGCTTTATCATGCCCTTGTTTGGCTAAGTTGTGGGAGGTTTGCCACAGACAGGATAGTGCTTCTGGGTAAAGTAGGGTATCATCGTTGAGCCAGAGGTAGTAGTCATAGTCGTGCTGGAGTGCTTCGGCAAACGCTTTGTGCATTCCCCGGTTCCAGTAGAGAGTCCCATCGCCTGGTAAGATTTTTACTTGGGGATGAGTCTGCTGTACTGCTTCGGCTGTACCATCTGTGCTGCCATCATCGACGAGATAGACATCGATGGCTAGATCACTGGGGATTGCCTGGTTGAATAAAGCATCTAGACAAGCCAATGTCTTGGGTTTACGGTTATGGCAAGTGATCAGGACGGCAGTGCGATCGCGGCACATCAATTCACCCGTTTTTAGATAGGCTTGCTTTTTTTCTGCCATAGAATGTTAAATTTGAAGCCGTACTATCATCCCACACTCTGGTGATTTTTATTCTAGCTGTAGCCAAAGTTTTGTTAATGATTGTTTCAGTCTCATACTGAGCAATACTTTGGGGTTAGCCAGCTTAGAGTGTGGGAGTAAAACCTAAATTAGCCATCTTGAAAGATCCCGTTGAATTAAATCTTGGAGATTTAAGATATCTTCTCGATAGTAATTTTGAATAATTTTCCTCCTGATATCCAGTGGAAGTTGTGGACGACTAATCATATTTCGACTGTGTAAGCGGTGTTGAAGACCAGCTAAATATAGTTGCATACGCTGAGGAAAATATAGTTTGACTATTTTTTTAAGGGGCGCAATTGCTGAACTTCTTAATATTTTATCTAGAATTTTACTTTTTGTCTGACCTGACTTGTTATAGATTTGGTTTGTATCTGGAACAAAGTCTTCGTCTACATTTAAAAATTTCAATATATCTCTGATTAAATCTTTGGGGTGATTTTGTAAATCTTCATATAATAATATTTTAATTTTTTCGGGATTAAATTTGTCAAAATAAGACTGTATTTTATTGTAATATAAACCTTGTGATATAGCTGATCGCAAAAGTTTATTCTGAGAACAGTCTGTTTGACTTAAAGTTTCAACGAGATACTCTATTGCCCCCTCATAACCTCCTGAGTATCTGCTCATTGTCGAATAGCATATATCAACTGGATGGCGAAGGATAGCAACTATTTTGGCATTGGGGATGCACTTTTGAATACGCTGAGCAGCTCCTGGACTAGAAATATATGAAGGAGACGCCTCACCAATAGCCTTTTCGGTTGACACATCTTGGAATAACTTGTAATAGTCTTCGATGTTGGAAATTGATATTTTTTTCATTTTATCAATATTAGTTATATCAGCTACTTCCAGATCAAGTCGCTCTCCATCAAAGGCGAAGTAGTTTGTTTCCTTAATAGGACTCATGTAAATTTGGGGATGTTTTCTTAAGAAATAGTAAAGAGCCGTTGTTCCCGAATTGATAGCTCCGATGATCAAGAAATTAGGGAGTTTATTCTTCATTTGTTTGTACATTATTGGACTTATATATACTACCTTAGCTAGAAGATTATAAAACCACTTATACCCTAGTATACCTCAAATTTAATATACCTACACTACTATGTCAAGTGTCAAAAGGATATTACCAGCTTTTAGAGGGAGGAATGTAGCTGAATAAAGAGTTGGTAGTAAACTATACAAGTACTTCCAGTACTCTCTGTACGAACTACGAAGCCAGGTTATGTTCAGTGCCATTTCAGCTAGCGGTTATAGTAGGTCATTAATACGGCAGTGTACACAGTTCGTAATTGGTTGTTCAGCAGCCTCTAAGATTTGAAATCCCAGTCAGATAAAACGTCTGAAAGGATCTGATTAAGTTTCTCTACTGTACTTGGATGCAACTTTTCTCGGTATTGACCTGTCTTCCCTGAACGTCTATGTTTCATAACTTCAGAATTCTGAACTGGACTGGCTTCCTGAGTTAATAAATTAATGTCTTGCTGGGAAGGATGTAAATCCAACAATTCGCATATTTTTTTAATAAATTCTGGGGTATCCTCTACAAAGAGATCATATTTTAGATAGATATAACTTTTTGCTGTTGTTCGTAACTCCTTATACTGCTTGTATAAGGGATATATCCATTCTTCAGCTTCTTTTAAGACGTAGCTGTCTATATTTTTTTCTTGTATGTTTTTTCTTTTTTGAATAAACTTGTTACGGTGAAGATTATTTAAAGGTTCTGCATGAGTAAATCCCAGGGAAAAATAAGCAGATACCAGAACATCTCTTGGATCTCTTAAAAAGAAAATATGTTTAAAATTATTTCTGCCTGGAAAGTCCAAATAGCCTCGTTGGGGTCCATATATTTTACCTCGTAGGCAGTAGAGATCACTGTAAGCTTGTTCTAAAAATCCTTCGTAAGGAATTTCTATATTTAACTTATTGCCGGCTCCAAAGATTACACCGGCATAATCGACAAATTCGTAGTCAGAGTTTTTCAGGATAACATCAAATAATCTGTATACGAAGGTTGATGCACATTTGTGCGTCGTATAAAAAATAGCTGAATAGGGCTTATTTAAGTTCCCCAAGGCATTAATAAGCTGGTTCTGTAATTTGTTATTATAAACACCCGTTTTTTTGATTTTGCTTTTTAATTTGTTCAATATCATTGTGTATCAAATGTTAATTTATACATCCGTAGACAAGAACATAAACAGAATCCCATGGGAGGGAAGAAGCCACTCAGTAGGCGTAGTCATACGTCATCACCTCAGCGAAGAATTTTCGCATTCCTGTTCTAGTCAAGATTTTCATTTCCTCTGAGGATAGGCTTGCCGTACAATAAAGCCACAAGACAGGCTAATGTCTTTTGCTTACGGTTATGGCAGGTCATGAGAACGGCAGTGCGATCACGAGTCATTGGTTAACCAGACTGTAAGTTTTTTCGGTCATTATTGAAGCTCGTTCGTTGATAGACTTTAAGGGGTAAATCTTACGACTTAGGGGTTAAAAATAAATTAACAATGCCATCGGTCGGAAATGTATTTAAGTTGAAATTAATCAGTGTATGAGAATCGGGTCTGATATAATCACCGCCACTATTCCAAAAGTACTTACCGTCATAGTTTTCTATAGGAATAATTTTGAATACGTCGTCCACTACTCTTTGGTATTGGGTAATAGACTCTAAATGTAATTCAATCGCAATTTTAGGCAGAGATTTTAGTATTTCTTTACATCCTTCCAATACTTGAACTTCGTATCCTTCAACATCAATTTTCAGAAAATCAACTTTTCCCTGCTCCTCTAACAAGCTATCGCCTGTGATAGCATCAACGATTAATGATTCATCGTTACTTCTTTTGATAAACGCATTTCCTCCGTCATCATAGCGACAGTATATTTTTTTATTGGTTTCTGCGCCAGCAGCATTAATTACACGACAAGTTGAGTTGAGATTATTTAAACTTAATTGGGCTTGGGAGTATAGGGCAGCTTTGGGCAATAATTCTACCCCTAAATATTTTCCGAATTCATTTAAGTTTTTGCAAATAAAAACTGCTAAGAAACCATAATGAACACCAAACTCTATAATTGAGTCATTGGCGTCTAGCATTTCTTTGATCGTTATCAACTCGACGGCTTGCTCCCAAAAATTGTGATCGTACCATTGTTTACCCGTTGAATCAGGAATCCAAAAATCAAATTCTGTAT
>CAKZMA010000252.1 GCA_937127375.1 uncultured Coleofasciculus sp.
AGTAGCGAGCAAGATGCTTAGTAGCGAGCAAGATGCTCGCACTACATACAAGGATGAGAGCCATTATTGACAGTAAGGTTTAAATGCCGAACCGCTTATCACTGATGAATCACCACTGGCGTTCCCACAGATGCCCAATTATATAACCACTCGGCGTGATCAACTGCTACATTCACACAACCATGACTCATACGAGTGCCAAAGTTATTGTGCCAATACGCCCCATGAATCGCATAGCCACCTTGGTAATACATAGTATACGGCACATTAGAAACATCATAACCTGGACCCCGCATGCGATCGCGGCGCAGCTTGGTTTGAATGTTAAAGACACCTGTACGGGTAGGTGTAGCCTGTTTCCCGGTGGAGACAATCACCGCATAGACTTGTTCCCCTCCTTCCCAAGCAATTAACCGTTGATTGCTGAGATTAATTTCAATCCAGCGCTGATTCGTATTTTGCAGCGCCGCCATTTTGCTGGCAATCTGTTCAGTGTGGGGTGTGGGATGGGCGACAGGTGTCTCAAACCCAAACATAGTTGTAGCTAAGGCGACACCGGCTAGGAACGTTCCAAAACGGCGCACCCAAGGGGCAAATTTGATGCTTTTCATGGAAACTTGGGAGATGACAGCATGATCCTCTTACTTCTATTTTATGGATCACCGCTGAATTGGGATCGAAGTTTTTTCGCCCGTTGGGTAATTTCTTGCCAATCCCCAGAGGCGATGAGGGCTTTGGGGAACAAGTCTCCCGCCAACCCGACCGCGATCGCACCGGCTGTGATAAAGTCTTTAGCATTGGCGAGTGTTACGCCGCCTGTAGGAATCAGGGGAATGTGACCCAGAGGTCCTTGTAAGGCTTTAATATAACTAACACCGCCCACCGCCTGAATCGGAAACACCTTAACGCAACTTGCCCCCGCATCCCAAGCCGTTACAATTTCACTGGGAGAAAGTGCGCCAGGAACAATAGGAACTCCCGCATTAACAGCCGTATTAATTAGAGTGATATTGGTATGAGGGGTAAACAGAAATTCAGCCCCCGCCTCAATAGCCTGTTTTACCTGTTCCTGATTTAATAATGTCCCTGTACCAATCATACAGTCGGGTAACGCTTGGCGCAGATGACGAATTAAATCAGCAGCAGAATCTGTATTCCAGGTAATCTCAATTAACTTTATTCCCCCGGCGGCTACCGCCTGCGCCATTTTACGTCCTAAGGATTGGTCAGACGTCCGAATCACGGCAATGATACGATGTTGTTGTAGAAGAGTCAACCAAGATTGATTTGATATACTCACAACGTTATACTTACTGATGTCATTTAGCTTAAATCGAATGTCACGCTCCTTAAGCGGAATGGTAGTAAACTTGGGCATCAGGAAATAAATTCCCTGCTCAAAGTTCAAGTAAGCTAAAGCTTACTAAGTAAGTATTACAACCCCCCGCATTTCTCACAAGTTTTGCTATCTGAGTCGTCGAAACCTTTACCTGGAGTAGGTTTCGAGCATTTTTGACCGACACTGAATTTTGACAGAGTGTTGAAAGCCTTATTCTACGGTTAATCCAGGGTGTATGAGCCTTTGGGCAATTGTGGTGAGAAATCCGGGAAACCCGTTTTAACGGGTTTTAGCTTTTAGCCCGAACTTTAGTTCAGGGCTTTAGCTCATTCACCAACATTCCGGCTCGGTTGAATACGATAAATCCTGCCCAAATGGTTCTCAGGGTTTGTGAGCTATTTTACAGGCTAAAGCCCGTACTACAAACTTATTTACCAACATTCCGGCTCAGTTGAATACGGTAAATCCTGCCCAGTTTTTCCTCAGGGCTTGTGAGCTATTGTACAGGCTAAAGCCCTTACTACCAACTTTGCAGCCATTGCTTAAACTGTTGCTTAACCTGTTGTTCCCTTTGTGCCACGGTTGCACCAGCTTCACCTATCTTATTCTCAAACTCAGCTTGCTTGTATTCTACAACACTAGGTTCTACCGTTTTAGATTGTGCTTTTAACTGGTTGTACCAAGCGGCAAAATTCTCTAAGCGCTGTTTCAACCGTTCATAGCGACTGCGCTCAGTTTCAGTCCAGTTGCTATCACGATTAACTTCGTGGCTATTCATTTTAGCATAGTGATGCCGCAAATCCATATAAGCTTGGCGCAAATAGGGAAACAGGCGGCTTTTAAGCGCTTTGGAGACAGCGATAACCATAGATTTAGAACGAAGCCCAGGGGTTTTTGGCGTGGCTTCCCCGTTTTCGTTATCTAGTTTATCTGCCCTTGCCAAAATCTCCGATAAATTTTCTTGCACAATCCCGCGAATTTCACCCGTTCCATCTTTCACTTCAGCAAAACTTTTCGAGAACGCCTCTTGAACAATTTCTTGAATTCGTTCTGCCCGTTCCCTTTCTAGGGACTTAGCTTTCTTAAAATCAGTGGTGATGCGTTCTTTAGTAGATTCAGACATAGTTATTCCTCATCGCTTTGATTAACTCGGTTTCGATACTTCTGCTAAAAAGCTTGTTCGACTCCCAATTTAATCTTGGCAAATTTATCTGTAACTTTCCGGTGTGGTTTACCCCCAGTTTTGGCGTGTTACTTCGACAAATTGTAGGAATAATACGACATTGAGTACGGATATCCGACGATTGAGCTTATTTCATCAACTATCCAGTTGAGGCGGATTCCTGTTCCCCCCTTAAAAAGCAGGGGGTTTTCAAAGTCCGGGGGAATCTTTAAAATAAAAGTGAACTTTTCCCGGTAAAATTAAGAAAAGCTCACTTTTTTCAATTTCAAAAAACTCATGCTTACTCGCCTAATTTAAGAATTCAAAAAAGTCAAAGATTTTCGCAACAAGCGAGGTGAACGGTGTTCCAATAATGAGCGGGGTTCGTTGGCTTTGACAATATGCTTCATGCTAGTCAGTCAAAAAACTAATCAACGTTTGCCCCCGAACAACTTCCGGGTCATTTTCTCCCAGTAACTCAGCGAGTTCTTGCAGTTTAATTTTAGCCTCCTCTATTTTCTCTTCATCGATCAAAGCAAAACAAGCATTGATCTTTTCCTGCACTTGACTGGGACGTTCTTTCACCCCCATCAATTCATATAAAATTGAATTGCTATCTCTACCATAGGTATGAGGCGTTACTTCAACAAGCTGATAATCTTCTAAAATAAATACATTTTCTCGTTTCACGTTACTCAGAACTTGAGGCGAATGAGTTGTCACAATAAACTGACAATTCGGAAAAGTACGGGTTAGGCTGGGAATTACGATTCTTTGCCATTGGGGATGCAAATGTAAATCAATTTCGTCAATTAAAACAATACCTTCGCCTTCCAACGCATTAACTCCCAAGCCGGGATTAGCAATTGCCAATCGCCTCGCCAAGTCAGTCACTAACATTAACAGCATCTTTTCTCCATCTGAGAGTTGCTCTAATTTGAAGTCTTGATTATTCTTGGTGATTGTTAAGGAAGGGGGGGCAGGGTTGCGAGTAAAATCAAGATTTCTTTGGGATTTTGCTCTAACTACCCGCAGGTCATGAAAATCGCTATCGGGAAACTCTGCTAAAAATACTTCTATTGCCTTCCTTATTACCTCTAAATTTGGATTCCTATATGCATTATCTTGGCGCAAGCGAATTTCATTTTCGTAGTCCTCTTCTTGTCTGAACCAGATAAAAAAATCTTTAAATTTAATTATTCCAGCATTAAATGACCCCCAGTAAGCATTCAATTGATTGATAGTACAATCAGGGGGTTTACTATCTAAATTATTTACATTTATTGATTTAGTTTCTAAAAGCATTCGAGATGTTCTGTAATAGGCTAATAAGGGAAAATTTACGTTACTTTGTGGTTGTAATTGTAGTCTTAATCTATTTATATAATCACTCATTTGATTGTTATGGATCAAATCTTTAGACCGATTTATGCTTTTTTGTATATGCCAAGATATTTTTTGGTTTAAATCCAATACAATAGTAATATTCACATTTAAAACCCGAGCTTTTTTGTTAATATCATCTAGGGTTATAGGCAACCGTTCATTTATCATTTTATGAACAGTATCTTGTCCTGAAAAATTCATTACTTCTATTCCCAGTATTTGTATTCTTAGTTGAATCAAAAGAGCAGCGATGCAATCCAATATAGCTGACTTGCCTGAACCATTTAGTCCAATAAGTATAGCTGCATTGTCAGGTGAAAACTTAAAATGTATCTCTTGAAAACATCTAAAATTTTGAATATGTAATTCATCAATATGCATAAATAGCCCAACATGAAAAATTGATATAAATTATTTTACTTGAAAACCTTTGCCAATTCAAGTAAACTCAGCCATTAGCCCTCTACAAAATCTCAGTCACTTCCCTAGCCATCCTATAGCGTCAATCTAGGAATCACAGTTAACAGCTACAAGACGTAATCAGTCAATTGTAGGGGCGGGTTTAGCCACTAATTTAGCTTTTCACAGATAACTGAGCAACAAAACCCGCCCTTATGATTAAATTTTCCTGGATAAGAGTTCTAGTCCATTTTAATGGACTTAAGTTATTAGCCCGGAGTTTGAACTCCGGGCTCCGGGCGGGCGTGTCACCTTAGCCTTATCCAGAATCCTTCTTTTCCAGCAAAGACAATAAATTAAATTCCTTATTCACTACATACATCACCGGATTCTTCTGCTTAATCACTTTCCCCTCTTGCACCGCTCGTTTTAACCAATCCTCCATCTGTCCTTTTCGTACCTGCAACGATTCAGCCAGAGATTTCGCATCTTGAGGTTGCTCTAACTGGTTGAGGATAAAAGGTAAAACCGCTTCATAAATATCTTTAGCGGGTAAATTAATGGAAATCGTTTTATCTCCGCCTAAATCATCTCCGGCTAAGGATTTATCAGACTCTATTACTTCCCCATCAACTTTGCTTTCTTCAATCTCAGCTATAGCTGCATCTAAAAGTGTACGCAACGGTTTATTCCAAGGTGCTTCTGGAAAAACGATCCCTCCCTTTTCCAGCAATTTCTGATTCCCTTCGGGTACAGTTCCCTGCATCCGCACAAAAACCGGGACATCTTTTACCTTTCTCAACACCTCAGTCGCCCCCGCCCAGGTTCCACCTTTACCAACAGCAGAACTAACCACTAACGCATAATCAGCTAACGCATAAATATACTTGTTTCGCCCCATAGCATTACCCGCGCTGAAACTCGCGTCGGGGTCATACGCAGACACTAATGTCAGTCTACCTTCTTTAATTCCAGCACGATACTTACTCGCCACAGCCGCTTTCGTCAAACTATCCGCAAGTACACCCACAGCATTCCCACCTGCTGCTACTATACCTAACATTGACGCTTGATCTACCCCACGCGCTCCACCAGAAATCACATTAATTTCTTGTTCCGCACATGTCTGGACAACTCTTTCAGTATAATTGAGTCCGTCTTGATCAACATCACGAGAACCAACGATAGCCAACCCTGCTTGAGCAAGCAACTCTTTATTACCAATTCCATAGAGAATCGCGGGTGCATTATGTTTCAATCTTTGCTTCAGACATTGAGGATAGTCAGCGTCACCTCGCCCCACTATCCATAACCCCTGATTCGTCCACTTTTCCACCGCTAAACTGAGCATGACACCGCGCTCAAGTAACGTGACTAACCGATGAGAATCCAGCTTACCAATCGTAATTTGAGATAAGCGATTTTTCAGCGTTTGATCCAGCAAATCCGCTGGATTCAGATGCTCTTCCCGCAACCAACTCGCTACCGTATTATACTCGCTCAGGGTTAAGGGTTTGGGTTCAGTTTGGCGATTTTCTCCAAAGCTGGCACACAATAATAAAGTGGCTTGAGTATTGGGTGACAGCAGATGGTAATCCATAATCTTCTAATTTGCCTACGCTAACGAATTAAGTGCCAATGCTAACGGAAAAACTGGACCACTTCCAGCCCGACGTAAAAGTGCAGCAATAACTGTGAATGTCCAACGTGAATCTACCATATCATCAATTAAGAATACTGCCCCCTTCATCCCTTGCCAAGAATTCACGTCAAACACACCATCGAGGTTATGGGCTTGTTGGTAACTATTCCCCATCTGTTTTTGTGGCTGATTCTGGTGAACTTTCTGCACAATTGGCTGAAAGGGTAGTTGTAATTGATGGGCGAGTCGTTGGGCAAAATTGGGGACAAGTTGGGGATGATGTAAGGAAGGAACACAAGTTACCCAAGTAGGAAAAGGTTGAGGTTGCCAACGTTGAATCATCTCAAATGCCCCCTGCACCAAGGCGTCGTCAAAATCATGATTATGGTATTTCCCTTGTTTGACTAATTCACCCCAACCCGCATCCCCCCAAAGTGATAATGCTCGTCCGGGTTCAGCGCGTAAATTGTCGCGAATTTTGCCAGAAAACCCATAACTAGGAAGGGCTTTAGATGCCCATTGTTTACGGGGTTCGATAATTTGGTCACTGCGACGAAGATACTGAATCGCTTGATTCACTCGGTCTAGGGAATAGGTTTCAGGTAATAACGGTCTACCCAAGCATACCGCACATTTCCCGCAAGGTGTGGGCTGGGGATCATCTAATTCTCTGGCGAGAAATGTCATCAAGCATTCTCGACTATTCATATAGTCAAACATACGAGCTTGTTCTTGGCGACGAATTTGGGTTAACCGTTCTATTTTATCTGTATCCGGTTGATAAAATACGGGCGTCGCATACCATTTAGAGCCTTGCTTGGTGACGGGTGCAGGGGACTCCAGGGATAACAGTTTCAACACCTTCTTAATTTGTCCATTAGAAAGATTCAGATGCTGCTCGATTTGGGGAAAAGACAATCCATCTTCGGCTTGTTCTAACGCATTTAAAAGTTCCTGAACATGAGCCTCTGGCGGAAAGGCAGTTTGAATAAAATAATCCGTAATTTCCTGATCTTCATCCCCACTGAGCAGAATACCATAAGCTTGTTCTACCGCTCTCCCCGCTCGTCCGACTTGTTGATAATAATGGACAACAGAACCCGGACGCTGGTAGTGGATAACAAATCCTAAATCCGGCTTATCAAATCCCATTCCTAAAGCGGTTGTCGCGACTAAAGCCTTAATTTGATTGTCAATTAGTTGGTCTTCTAAGGTTAAACGCTGTTCATGGGTTAGAGCTGCATGGTAGGCTTGAGCATGAATCCCTTGCTGATTTAGCCAATGGGCAACTCGTTCCGTATCTTTGATAGTTAATGCGTAAATAATCCCACTTCCGGGTAAATTTGGCAGCTGTTCAGCTAACCACGCCATACGCGCGGCGGGACTCGGTAATTTAATGGTTTGTAATTGTAAGCTTTTTCGGGTAAGAGTACCTCTAGACACCAGCAATTTTGCACCCAGTTGCGTAATAATATCGTTAACCACACGGTTATTTGCTGTAGCGGTTGTGGCGAGGGCGGGAATGGTTTGAGGAAGCGCTTGTAAAACGCGGACAATGCGTCGATAGTCGGGTCGAAAATCATGTCCCCAGTCGGAGATACAATGGGCTTCATCGACAACAAATAAGCCAATTCGTTGGGAGATGGGCAACAGAATCTTTTGGCGAAAGTCTTCATTGGCGAGTCGTTCGGGAGAAATGAGGAGAATATCAATAATTCCTGCTTGTAATTGAGTGTTAATCTGTTCCCATTCTTTGGAATTACTGGAGTTAATCGTGGCGGCGTTAATATTAATCCGTTCAGCAGCTACAATTTGATTTCGCATCAACGCCAGGAGGGGTGAAATCAGCAGAGTGGAACCTGCACCACTATTTCGCAGCAAGCGAGTGGCGAGAAAGTAGACAATGCTTTTCCCCCAGCCTGTGCGTTGTACAACCAGAAGCCGCGATCGCGCTAAAATTATGCTAGCGATGGCTTCCCATTGTCCATCCCGAAATTGAGCAGTTGGATTATTGAGAGCTTGGCGCAGCAGTGATAGTGCTTGGGCTTTCAGTTGGGTTGTCATATCGATACGCCGTGTTGAGTGAAGTTAAGGGTTTTCTGAAGCAATGTTATTGGTAAAACCCGCCTCGACTGTCCTTAAATTCTAGCTATTCTAGCATCAAGCGCCAAGAACTCAAGTTCTTGGCTTATAGCGCAAGTCATCTAAAGATGACTATAATTATGTTCCAACAGTAGGCTAGATTATTTGGGTTTTTAGTTATTTTTTAAAGTCAGCGCTGGATCAAGTCTAATCATTTTAACGATAATTGACCATAGACAATAACACAATAGTCTATTTTTATGAATTAGCTAAGTAGGGAACAACCTTTTATTGCCTCCCTACCTAAAATCGGATCATTGATCAAGTTATTATACTCGCATGCTGAGTTTATCCATAAACTGGATGACTACTCTTTCAAGCGGTCTATTTTGAATCCTTTGAATAAATTGACTGAGTGGATTTACTCCAATAACATAATTCCCAACTTGAATTCCCAGCGGTGCTAAATGCTTACCTGATAGTTCTTGATGCAGTAAGGGAAACTTGCCCTGCTTCAAATACTCGATCAGCCACAGCACATCACTATTTCTTCTCTGTTCCTCATCTTTAAATATGTCTTGCTCACTTCCAGCAATCGTATCCCTGTCAAAAGAGATAATACCTGTTAAATTAAACAGTAGTTAGGTTGACATAGACTCAATGCCAGGTTAATTTGTGATAATTTAACGGTTTG
>CAKZMA010000253.1 GCA_937127375.1 uncultured Coleofasciculus sp.
TACCAGAAAAAGGAGCGATCGCACTCCATACCAAAAAAATCTGTGACTGTTTTTAAGTATCGCTAAACCATCTGTTCCATGCGGCGAAAATCTAGTTCGACTTCTGCCCACAACGAACGATTATGGGGGTCAGTCTTCAGCGCTTTCTTCAAATAAATTCGGGCTTTATCCAACTGCCCAGCCTTCACCAAATACCGTCCCCAACATTGATAGGTAATCGCTTGCCACTGACGCACCTCTGGATCATGGGGAATCCGTTGCGCCAACCCCTCCACCAGCGCGATCGCCCGGGCAAATCGTTGTTCTTTGAGTAATTGCTGTAAACGCTCATAGAATGTCCATTTGAGCTGATATTCAATCTCTGATAGAGGAGGAATGGAGGGAGGTTGGGCTGGCGGCTGCTTGGTCACCGTAACCGTCTGGGAATCCTCCGCCGAGTGAGTTGTCCCAGACGGTTTAATCGCATTCAGCAGCAGCTTATACGCCTGTGTCAACTCAATAAACTTAGTTTGAGCCAGCCCGTCACCGACATTGACATCCGGATGACACTGGCGTGCTAAACGCCGATACGATGCCTTAATCTGCGATCGAGAGGCGCCATCGCTTAAACCTAACAATCGATAACAATCCGCCAGATTCATTTCTAGGACAAGCACTGATAGAGGTAGAGGCAGTATTGTAGAACTGCCTCACCGATTCGTCTATCTTAGCCTGCTCTGTCTTCAATCACCCGGTCAATCAGTCCGTACTCCTTCGCCTCTTGCGCGGACATGAAAAAGTCGCGATCGATATCTTTTTCAATCTTCTCAACCGTTTGACCCGTCTTGTCTGCGTAGATTTGGTTGAGTTGACGCCGGATTCGCAAAATCTCCCTGGCTTCAATCTCAATATCCGTCGCTTGTCCCCGCACACCCCCAGAGGGTTGGTGAATCATAATCCGCGAGTGGGGTAACGCCAACCGTTTCCCCTGCTTACCGGCTGTCAGCAGGAAAGATCCCATCGACGCCGCTAAACCGACACAGATAGTCACCACATCCGACTTAATATGCTGCATGGTGTCATAAATCGCCATACCTGCGGTAACTGAACCACCAGGAGAATTGATGTACAGATAAATATCTTTGTTGTTGTCTTCAGAATCCAGGTAAAGCATCACCGCGATGATCTGGTTAGTAATCTCATCATCGACTTCTTTACCCAGAAAAATAATCCGTTCTCGGTAGAGACGATTGTAGATGTCAATCCAATCGCTGTAAGGAGAACCAGGAAGTTGATAAGGAACCTTGGGAACGCCAATAGGCATAATTTACTCCGAATTCTAGAAAACGCTTTGAATGGTCTGTAGGGGCGGGTTTCACAACTATCGTTTCTTCTGTTCACCTAGATTGGACTAAACCCGCCCTGATCAAATTGTAGAGACGTGCCATAGCGCGTCTTTATTTGTAGTTGGCAAGGGTTTAGACATGAGACTAGATAGTTTACCGAAGCTGAACCCCAACAACTGACCTTTGAGTATCAAATGTAAGCACTAAGACGCACTGGCGGCGATAGCAGCCGGAACCTCATCGCTCTCTAACACCCGATCAATCAAGCCATACTCTTTTGCCTCATAAGGCGTCATGTACAACATCCGCTCCATATCCTTGGTAATCTTTTCGGCAGATTGACCCGTATTTTTTGCCAAAATCCCCATCATGGTGATCTTATTAGCTAGCACTTCCTTCGCCCGAATTTGAATATCCGTGGCTTGACCCCTTGCATAACTCTTGGGTTGGTGCAGCACAATTGAGGCATTGGGTAAGCTTGCCCGACAGCCTTTTGTACCCGCTGACAGCAGCATCGCCGCCATCCCCATTGCCGAACCAATACAAATGGTATGGATGGGGGGTTGAATGTAATTCATCGTGTCACAGATGGCAAAGGCTTCGGTTTCAAAGCCAATCGGTTCACCATCGTAACGGGAGGTTCCTGTGGAATTAATGTAGATTTTAATTGGCTTGTCGGGATTGTCGTACTGCAAATACAAAAGTTCTGCCACAATCAATTCAGTGACCTGTGGCACCAAGGGTAAACCTAGATAGACAATCCGCTCATTGAGGAGCAGTGAAGGTAAATCGGGTGGCGGGGTGCGGTAGTTTTGCCGACCATAGTAAGTTGATTGAACTGCCTGAATCGGTTGTTTCATGTTTTCCGTGTACACGACTGCATATTTGTAGAGTTAGGCATAACGTAGACCGCGTAGGTCTTAGGCTGGTCAGGTATGGACAATTTCGGTACCCCCGGCTTAAGCCGTGGGGTTCCTGACTGGGGAATGCAATAATGGCGCTATCTTTAAAACATAGTAGCGTGCTTGTGAAGTTGGCTGGGGGGGGTTCTTTCGATTGATGGCGATTTGGGGTGTATCCTAAACAACCTCAGTCCTTCATTAGTACATAAGTATTGCACCAAGGTTACTATAGTTACATTTTCTTACTGGCTTAGGAGTTATTAGACATGAAAGTTGGTTTACACCCTGCCCTCAGCGATACCAATCTTGATGCCAATCAACCCAGTTCCCAGCGTCAGTTATCGATCGCGATTCGGGCAATTACCCAATCGGAGGATCAGTCGCTACCGTTGAATTTATGCTTAATTCTCGATCACAGTGGGTCAATGCATGGGCGTCCACTGGAAACGGTGAAAAAAGCGGCGATGCAACTGATTGAGCGACTCAAGGAGGGCGATCGCATCTGTGTGATTGCCTTTGATCATCGTGCCAAAGTGTTGGTTCCCAATCAAGCGATCGATAATCTGAACACGATTAAATCCCAAATCCGCCAACTGTCTGCCGATGGGGGAACGGCGATTGATGAGGGGTTGAAACTGGGGATTGCAGAAGTAGCTAAGGGAAAAGCTGACGCCGTGTCTCAGGTGTTTCTGCTGACAGATGGCGAAAATGAACATGGAGACAATGAGCGCTGCTTAACATTAGCCCAATTCGCGGTTGAGCATAAGCTGACGATCAATACCCTGGGATTTGGGGCAAGTTGGAACCAAGATGTTCTGGAAAAAATTGCCGATTCGGGGAGTGGTACGCTTTCTTATATTGAACAGCCAGAGCAAGCGGTGCAGGAGTTTGGACGCTTGTTTAACCGTATCCAAGCCGTTGGCTTGACCAATGCTTACTTATTATGTGAATTAATGGATGGTGTGCGGTTTGCCGAATTCAAACCCATTGCCCAAGTCGCCCCGGATGCGATTGAACTCCCCCTGCAACCCCAAGGCGATCAATTTGTTGTCCGTTTGGGTGATTTGATGACGGATGCCGAACGGGTGATTCTGGCAAATCTGTACATGGGACAACTGTCTCCAGGGTATCAGGCGATCGCGAAGCTGCAAGTAGTTTATGATGACCCGGCTACGGGGGAAGAGGGGTTAAAGTCGGAACAAGTTCCCGTCGAGATTAACGTTCAGAGTACCTATCAACCGTCTCCCAATACCAAAGTCCAACAATCGATTCTGGCATTAGCCAAATACAGGCAAACCCAAATAGCCGAAGCCAAACTGCAAACAGGCGATCGCTCTGGCGCTGCCACAATGTTACAAACGGCGGCTAATACGGCGATCCAAATGGGAGACCAAAGTGCCGCCACTGTCCTGCAAACTAACGCGACTCGTTTACAATCTGGGGAAGAACTCTCAGACGCCGATCGCAAGAAAACTCGGATTGTGTCCAAGACAATCTTGCAGGAGTGAGCCTGTAGCAGGAGAGGGGAGATGGGGGAGATGGGGCAAATTGTGTAGGGGCGGGTTTCACTACTATCTTGTCGGTTACACCCAGATGTAAATAAACCCGCCCCGACTTGACGAATGAC
>CAKZMA010000254.1 GCA_937127375.1 uncultured Coleofasciculus sp.
AGAATTTTTTACAAGCCAAATATCTTAACGGTCACATCCAAAGATTGGAAATAGGCGGTAATGGTAATCTGCTCATGATAATCTGCCAATTAAGCCTTGAATAAACAACACAAAAACCTGTTCAATTTGTTCGTTTCTTCATGCCCCTGGACTTGACAGACCCGCTATCTTGATTGCGTGGGACGAGCGAGGCGACAGCGATGGAAGCACAAGCAAAAGATAAAAGCGCCTCGCCCGTCCCCGCGATTTTGGTAGCAGGTCTGTCAAGTCTAAACGCGCAGGGACAATCAGTCACTCACGGGGGACTCACTCGGCTCGGCTCAGGATGCACTTCATCGGGCTAGTTGCAATGTTTAACTGCAAAAAAAGCTGAGGCAAAATCTCCACCCAATCAACCAACAAAAACAACTAAATCTTATTAACACAATAACGCTCAAGAGTATCAATTAATTCACAAGCAATTAAAGGCAACTCCAGAATAGATTTAAGCCTAGTAACCTCAGCTTTACAAATGTCTGAGGATTCAAATCTTTTAGCCTCAGTAGGAAATTTACACCAAGCCGTCAAATCCCCATCCTCAAACTGACTAAAACTAGCCAACATTTCATGAGTATCAGTTCGGACAATAACGTAACCAATAACACTCCCTGATTCCAACGCCGACTGAACATACTTGGCAGATTTAACCAATTTAGCAAATCCACGATTAGAACGTTTTTTACGACGATTACTCATAAAAACATCACAATACTTCAAGAATAATTATATCTGAATCTCTAACAAATAATTACGGAAAGTTATAACCAATTCTTAAATACTAATTAACTATATAATTAAATTATATTTACACATATATCTAATCTCTGCAATCAGCAACCCCTACAATACTTGATCTCTGCATTTCATCTCTGCATTGCATCTCTGCAATCAGCAACCCCTACAATAATTAATGTCTGCATTGCATCTCTGCAATAAAATCTAGCCACAACCCCCATCTCTGCAATATACTTAACCGCGTGCGGAAAGAAAACTTATGACAAATGCTACAATGCCTCAAATCACCGAAGTTCAAGCTAAACTACAACGCTGCCTTGATGCGAAAATAGGGACA
Organism: uncultured Coleofasciculus sp.; assembly: GCA_937127375.1. Classification (GTDB taxonomy): domain Bacteria; phylum Cyanobacteriota; class Cyanobacteriia; order Cyanobacteriales; family Coleofasciculaceae; genus Coleofasciculus. The sequence goes on from CAKZMA010000254.1 coordinate 1,112, forward strand.
TCCTTTAGGCTTAAGCCCATCCCTGATGTGTTATCACAGTTACTTGCTGATAAACGTTCTATTAATACCCGCCTAGCTTACGAGAAAGATGTTACCCTATTCTTCCAGTGGGCAACAAACACCAAACCTACAAAGGAATTGGTGTTGGAGTTCCTACATTTGGAACAAAGGGACGCGATCGCCCTAGTCCTGGACTACAAAGCTTACCTACTCAACAAGGAACTATCCGAGGCTACAGTCAATCGCCGCATGGCTGCGATTAAGTCCCTGGTCCAGATGGGGCGAAAGTTGGGGCATTGCACTTACACCTTGGAAGATATTAAGGGAGAAAAGGTTAAACCCTACCGAGATACCACAGGCATCTCCCCAGAAACATTTAAGAAGGTGCTGGCATTATGCGGGGAAAACGTCCAAGGCAAAAGAAACTACGCCATCCTAAGACTACTCTGGGATAATGCCCTACGCCGGAATGAAATCGTACAATGTAATATCGGTGACTTTGACCCGACTGGACAAACACTCAGTATACTGGGCAAGGGCAAAGGAAGACAAAGAGAGACGATTGATTTAGCCCCGGTTACAGTGAGGGCGATCGCAATTTGGATCAAAGTTCACCCCGACCCAAAACCAGACAGCCCACTTTTTGCAGCATTGACCTCGAACTACTTGGGGAATCGCCTCACTGGGGAATCAATACGCCGAATGGTTGACCTACTATGCCAGCAAGCCGGAGTCAGTAAGCAGATGAGTCCTCACCGTATTCGCCACAGCGCCATTACTACGGCACTTAATCTAACTGATGGAAATGTTCGGAAGGTTCAGAAGTTGTCTAGGCACAGTACCATCGAAACTGTCATGATTTACGATGACGCCCGACATAGAGACCAAGGAGAACTGAGCCACCAATTATCCGATCTGGTTTGAGCAGGAAGTGCGATCGCTTAAAAATCTCCTAGACTTTAGTCAAGGAAAGAAACAGCAGCAGAACTGCTGAATGGTATAGTTTTTAGGAACTTACACTATGATTCAAGCCAAACCTAGATTTTCCAGCTTTGAAGAATACTTGTCCTATGACGATGGGACGGATAAACATTATGAACTATTAAACGGAGAGTTAATTGAATTGCCCCCAGAATCAGGTGAAAATATCTCCATCCTCAGTTTTCTTCATTTCCAGTTAGTTCTACTTATGGGACATCAAATAGTTCGATGGGGATTGGAGCTTGAAGTTAGGGGAGAACCTAAAAATCGCTACCCTGACCTTACCGTCATTCGGGAAGAGCATATCCAACAGTTGCGACCACGCAACACAATCAGGCTCTCAATGCAACCGCCTCTAGTAGTCATTGAAGCGGTTAGCCCTGGACTCAGTAATAGAGAAAGGGACTATATCGATAAACGGAAACAGTATCAAGACCGGGGCATCCCCGAATACTGGTTAATTGACCCAGCTCGAGCTACCGTTACTGTTTTGGAACTTACGGACGGAATCTATCGGGAGTTGGGTGTTTTTCGTGGGGAAGACCAAATTCGGTCTTCTGTAATCTCTGAGCTGAACCTAACCGCACAACAGCTACTTCAAGCAGGACTTGCTTAGTTACCATACCTAAGAAAAAAATCTCTGCTTATCAATCCCAATTTTTTGAATTTTTGGGTGAGTAACACCAGAACAACAGTTACTACCCCATTTTTTTTGATTTTTGGGTGAGTAACGCCAAGGCAAAGAACCAACACAAGTTTACCGCTGTCAGCGATTGTGTACAAAATCGCTAGCCGATTATCAGAGAGTCAAAGGCTCCAAGTCACCCACATAGATTCCGAACCCAGCAAGTAAACCTTGCCCCACAGGACGAACATACTTGAGGGAATCATTAGAGCTAATTTGCTCTGTGGCTTCAAGCTCTAGCCCAGGCTCAAACCATGCCTTAACCCACTTGCCCAAGGCATCCATAACATGAAAGAAACGCGACTCACCTATATATCGATATCGCTCACCCGTAGCAGCTAGTATCTCCACAGATTCATTAACCTCCTGAACCAACTCGTCAGATGCGATCGCTTTTGAATGCTGGTTATCTAGGATAGGTTTAGACGATTGATTAGAGTAGAGACAAATCCCCGTCTGCTCATCAACATAATGGGAAAAATCACCTATAAACCGAGCTACATACTCCCAGTAGTTATCAGGTAAATCCGCCCCCTCAGATAATAACTCAATCTCCCGATATTCAGAGTAGACATCAGACCAGAAAAATGGTTCAGAACTTTCAGCTAGGTCAAAAAGCTTATCAAGGAACTGAAGACAACAGTTAGTTCTTTCACGACGCTCCTTCAGTAAATCCTCTGATTTAATCTCATCTTTTAGCAAATCACCAACAGACAAAGCATTCAGAATTTTAGTCGCATCTTTCTCTGTGGCATCTTGCAAAAGCTGATTAACTTGAGCTATCGATTGATTAGCAGCAATATAATGCTTAGGTGCCATCCTCTGATTGCCATCATAGAGAATTTTGTTCATGAGCTTCTCCCAAGTCCGACGCCCAGAGATTGACTCAAAAAAGGTTTTAACCATTGAGATACTAGGGGCAATCTTCCGCAACCAAGCAATTGTACGCCGGACACTAATAGACACATCCTTGGGCGGTAAAACCTTGGGTTCAGCAGAATTGCAAATTTTTTCCCACCAATCATAACGCTTAGAACGACAAGGCTGATTTAAACGACCACTAGGAGTAGAACGGTCAACAAAGTCAATCGTACCGATAACATAAGAACGAATCATCGAACCCCAGGACAGTTTATCATCGGTACCGTCAACAGGATTATCACAGAAAGACAGAAAAGCATTATGAGCGTAACAGCCCTTCAAACTACCAGAGCGAGGGGAAGAAGCATTAGAAAAAGAAACCTCAATTCGGATGCACTTACGTTCCCCCCTAGACTCAAGGTACTTATCATATATTTCCGTCTGTTTACCCGAACCCGCAGAACCACGATTACCCCATGCAGCAGTCAATCCTTTGGAAGCATGAGCGCCGGACTGAATAACCCTAAAACTATTACGATACCCCGCATAGTGACGAGCGTTACCCGCATCAATAGCATATTGAAGAAGATGGGGAAAACCAAAAACATCTAGACACACGTCTATACGACTACAGATAAACCCCAACTCCTTCACACAGCTAAAAAACTTATGAAGCTTTGACGGTGATATGTAACTAAGAATCCCACCGCGAACCTCTAAATATCCATGAGATGGGTCACTATAATGATTAGTGCCAATAGCCACACCAAGCGGATTCCAATAAGCCTTTTTATAGTGCTTTAAATTAGGTCGGCTCTCATCATAGCAGAACTCTCCACCAAGATACTTAGCCCCCAAACTCATAACTTCAGGCAATTTTTCAATTGGATAGCTTCCATTAAACCAGTCAATCTTAGCCTCAACAGTAACCATGACATCTTGATAATCATCAAAGCGAATAGCCCCAGGAATATAACCCCGTTTGTATTCAGATAAAGATGTCTCAAAGAAACCAAAATATGAACCCCCGGCAGACTCAATCTGCTTAGTAATCGAGCATATCGACTCAGGAGAAAGAAACCCTTTAGGAGAACACCCCGGAAGTAGCCGGACATATATCATAGACCGCTTCTCTTTGCTGGGTTGGGGAAGCGAGATTAGAGAAATACCCTTACACTCACCAAGCCGATCAGAGTCACACCCAAGGAGTTCAGCCAGAGAAGACCTGAGACTTTCATCCGATGCAGGAATGGTGTAGGCAAAAAACGCGACCTTGGCGGCAGGATTCTGAAAAGCCCCAGGAGCCTGACCCCCATCAGAATTTTGGGAATCCTCAACAACCTGAACCCCATCAGATTTTCGAGAAACCCCAAACCCTTGACCTCTATAGGCATTCAACGACTGGTCTCGATACCTTGTATAGTTAACCATATCTTGACCCAATTCACCGAAAGCCTGATTTTCAGCACCATTTAGCGGCTGGGAGTTGGAGCTTGTACAGTCTACCCCTGTATTACCCACAGGGGTAGTAGAAACTGGAGTGGTATCATAATGTTGTGGTCTCATTTGCTGTATTACCCACAGTAAAAATGTGATCGCATCGAAATTGATAATGCAGGACGCCCACGAAGCGTCCTTTTTATTTTGCCATGGAGAGAGGAAAACGAGGCGCGGACGCACGCTGGCGCGTGCCCGCGCACCCTCGACTTTCCTCTAACCTATTTCCTCTAGCTCTCGCTCGATTTGGTTCTCATACATTGAAAGAGAATCACCATCATCATCCGGAACAGTTACAGAACGCTCGGACTCAGGACAGGGACGAACAGAGGAAATTGATAATACAGGACGCCCACGACTATCAGGACGGGCGGAGAAGTCAATGTCAAAATGACCAGGGATTTTATAACCACGAAAGGCATTGAAAAATTTGTAGTCACAGTTGACAGTCAGTGCAGCTTGACCCATCGCATCTTTTTTATTGACAGACTGGTCATCAAGATAGGTCACTTTAGCACCAGCCACTTGACCACCACCATTGCGGTCAGTCATGGCGTAACGAGAAACATACAGAACATAGGTTTTCATGATTTAGACATCCTCTAAAGACGTAGTAGCTACAAATCGCACTCATGCAAAACAGAATCATCACGCTGCTCATCACGAATCATGGCAAAGTAATCCTCCTCTGATATAGCCCTATCAAGAACACTAGGGTCAACAATATCAGAGTGAATCAAACGCTCAAGATTATGAACAGAAATCCTTTCCCAAGACTCCAAACCCTTGGTAAAACCATTCCCAACAAGGTTAGGGTTAAAAGCAGGAATATAGTAATATCGCTGCTTTTTAGATAGCTTCTTATAACGAACTAAACAGTGATGATGAATAGTACTGCCATCCCCCTCATCCTCAAGAGGACTATAAACAGTCGATACAGGAACAAGAGAGAGCGGGGGAACACAAACATCCTCAACCTCAGGATCATCTGAAAGAGAGAGAGCATGATTGTACACAGCAAGAACAGACTTGAATGTATCCTCAACCATGCGCGACCAATTAACATCAAACTGCTCAGACACACGTTTGCAGTTTTCCCAAACTTCAGGCTCAATCCGAAAACAGACTTGCTTCCTCTTAGTAGGTTGCATAAGAACAAGTAAATTAAACTCGATAAGTGCAGACTAGCACAAAAATAACGTGTAATGGATAAATTAATACTTCTTCACAAAAAACCTACAATAAGGCATTTTAACCCCGGTTAAAACCAGGGTTAAACCAGCTCTTAAAAAACAAGTTACTTTTCTCAACAATTCAAGGAAGACTCAAAAAGAGAAAAGTGATATAATTACACCCCCATTTAGTGGGGGCAGAACAATAGCACAGATTATTGAGATTCATTTTGGTCAACGACCCCGGCATGAATCAACCGTAACAAAATGATTTGAAGCCTACGGGAAACGGTTTAACCCTTCAATAACCCCCAAGGGGGAAGGAAACCTAAAGCAAAAGACCACCACCGCTAACTCACCTGAGAATCATCACAGTGCAACCGATTGTTAAACGCTGTCACGCGGTCGAACACCAAGTCAGGGTTACGACGACACAACGCCATAAGGTCAAAGGTTGACCCCAGGCTCAAGGCTGACCGATAGTATTCGAGTTCAGACTGAAACTTGGGATGAGAACCAGAGAGAGCCTCAGCGATAATCGAACGCAGGAGAGCGTCTAAGGTAATACCACGACAGGCAGAAAGGGTAAAGAGAAAACTTTGCTGATAGGAGGGGAGAGCCTCAATCAGAGACAAGTAATCAGTCTCAGGCTGTTGAATTGACTCTCGAAAAAGGTCACGAAGCGTCGATTTTTTTGACATAATGGAACTCGCTCCATAGTTATTTACCGTAACTGTGGAGTACACCTCCGGTGAGTTTGCCCTCACTGGGGGTACTTATTCAGTTGCCACCATTATATATCAAGGTAAAGAATTTTTTACAAGCCAAATATCTTAACGGTCACATCCAAAGATTGGAAATAGG
>CAKZMA010000255.1 GCA_937127375.1 uncultured Coleofasciculus sp.
GCGTCGTAAAACTGCTGAATTTGACGCTGAAGTGTTGAACTCATGAATTGTCCTTCGTCATTGGTCATTGGTTATTGGTCATTGGTCATTGGTTTTTCCCTGTTTAGAGTTTAAGCTGATGATCGGCGCACCGACCAAGATGGACAAAAAAATACCCCCGCCATTTTAGCAGGGGGTGGTTAATCACTTCCACATCAGGGTAACAACTATGATTAAACCTATCGAACAATTGTGAAAAAAAGGTGAAAAGTAAAAAAAACCCTCAGTTCTAGGCTGAGGGGACTATGTAGGAAGGAGCATAACCCTTTATATCTCTGGAGTCTGGGAACCTATGCAGTTAGCAAAGGCATAGTCCTGGAATTCTCAAAATTTTCTCTCTTCCCTAAAATTTTACTTTTGATTGCGATAAAGTAGCCACAGGAAATAGGGAGCGCCAATTAATGCTGTAACCAGTCCCGAAGGCATTTCTCTAGGCGCAAGGATAATTCGACCTAGACTATCTGCCAAGGTGACTAGAATGGCTCCCAAAATTGCGGCAATGGGAAGCAGTTGGCGATGACGGGAACCAACGAGGAGGCGGGCGGCGTGGGGGGCGAGTAAACCGACGAAACTAATCGTACCCACCGTAGAAACGGCTGTCGCCGCTAAACCCACCGCGATCGCAACGGACATGAGGCGAGCTTTTTCCAAGGATAACCCTAGGGTACGGGGTAAGTCTTCCCCTAATGCCATCAAATCCAACCAGCGAGAGATCAGCCAAGCTAAAGGCAGTAAAATTAGAAACCAAGGCAGTAATCGCCATAGCTGATCCCAAGTGCGGGCGTAGGTACTGCCTACCAGCCAGACTAAAGCTTGTGCGACTCGTAATTTCGCGATCGCAACTAGGAGATTAATTCCGGCGGCACAAAATGCAGAAACGGCAATCCCTACCAATGCTAGGCGGGCGGGTGACACGCCTCCTTGCCAAGCGGCTAAATAGACGCAACCAAAGGCGACAAACGCGCCGATAAAGGCGGCAATGGAAACCGCTTCCACAGGTGCATTGGGTAATATTACCAGAACAAACACCGCCCCTAACCCAGCCCCGGAGGTAATCCCAATAATTTCCGGTCCAGCCAAGGGATTGCGAACTACACCCTGTAGGAGTAAACCACTGGCGGCTAGGGATGCGCCAGCGAATAGGGCGACTAAAAGACGGGGTAGGCGGAGGTGGAAAAGGACTTGTTCTGATAGTGCTGTACCCTGCCCAAGGATAGTATTTAAGAGTTGCTGCCCGTTGAGGGAAATACCGCCTAATAATAAGCCAGCCACTAGGCTAATTAGGAGTAATCCAATCACAATTAGGAGTAAAACCGGGTACGAAAGACGGCGAGAGGATTTCCCTGACACCGCAAATTCCCCAACCGTTCCCCGTTGTCCCGATTGAGAAACCCGCACTAGCCAAATTAGAAACGGTGCGCCGATTAAAGCGGTGACTGTACCCGCAGGCAATTCGCTGACAGTCCCGGTAACAAATCGCGCCACCACATCCGCCCCGACTAACAGTACAGCCCCCCAGAGGGCGGCTAAGGGTAGCAGGTGTTGGTGTTTCTGATATCCCATCAATCGCCCCAGGTGAGGCGCAACCAACCCGACAAAACCAATCGGTCCGACCACACTTACGGCTACGGCTGCTAAAAAGATACCCACCCCAGTTGCCATCAAGCGAGTCAATTGTATCCGTTGACCGAGCGATCGCGCGATTTCATCTCCCAGTGAGAGTACGTCAAGGGACTTCGCCATCAGGATCGCAGCAATTGCCCCTAGCAATACCTTCGGTGCTGCATAAACTGTACCACTCCAATCGGTTTGCACCAGGGAACCCGCACCCCAGAAAAATAAACCGGCAATTTCATTTTCATAAAATAGTTGTAACAGGGCAGTCAACGCCGCTAACATCAACGAAACTGCCACACCGGCTAAGGTAAGCCGGATCGGAGTAATTTGCACACTAGAGGCGATCGCATAAACCAACAACGCCGCTACCATTCCACCCGCAAATGCCACCAGCACCGGAGATTGGGCAAATAGAGTCGGCATTGCGATCGCGGATGTAGTGAGGGCTAAATAAGCGCCTGCATTAATCCCTAATGTAGCTGGAGATGCCAGGGGGTTACGAGTCACGGTTTGCAGTAAAACCCCCGCGATGCCTAATGCTGCACCTGCAATCACACCAATTGTGGCGCGGGGTAAACGCACGTAACGCACCAGATTATCAGCCGTGGTGTTATCTGGGGAGAAAATCGCGGTGATAATCGTGCTGATCTGAATATCTGCCTGCCCTTGGGTAATATGAATAGCAAAAACCAACAGCAGTAACAGCGCGATCAGACTTGTCCTTAGTCCTTTGTCATTCGTCATTCGTCATTTGTCATACTCGTCCTTTGAAAATTAAACCCATTTTTGTAGGGGCGGGTTTTACCGATAACATTTAGGAGAAAACGTTTAACTTAACTAAACCCGCCCCGATTCAATTTTAAATTGGCTGAAAACAATGCCAGACTAGCCAAGCGAAGGGACAAAACCCTCTCAGTCGGGGCGGGTTTAGTCAAATCAGGGTCTCAAAAAAGGATAATTGTCAAACCCGCCCCTACACAATCAAAAAGCGCTAACCACATTTTCAACCAGTACCTGGGCTGACAAAGGACCCCCAAATACCCAAGTATCTGATCCTATGGGATAAAGGCGGTTCTCTTGCACAAACTGTAAGTTCTGCCAAACTGGATTTTTCTGTAACTGTTTAAAATGCGTATTTTGGTTTTCGGCAATATAGAGAAAGTTCGCTTTATCGACAGCAGGTAACGCTTCCACCCATACTGTATTAAATCCAAAGCGATCAAACTCCCCAATCCAGGCATTTTCTAACCCAATTTGGCTTAAAATTTGCACCGCCATGGCATCATCAGTAAATAGGCGTAGCTGGGGAACGCCGGGGACAAATTGCCCCAGGATGAATCGAGGAGTTGCTAACTTAAACTCTTGCAATTGGTTAGTCGCCTGGTTAAAGGTTTCTTGCATCTGGTTGAGAACCGTTTCCCCTTGTTGGCGTTGGTTCACAGCATCGGCAATCTCTAAGAAGGTTTGCTGCATCCGTTCCAGTTGGGTGGATTCCTCGGCGGCGGGGTAGGGATTAAATAGAAGAGTTGGCGCGATCGCAGATAAGGTATCGTAGATAGGCTGATGGCGTAACTCTACCCCTAGAATTAAATCAGGTTGCAATTGTGCGATCGCTTCTAGGCTAGGTTCCTGACGTGTACCCACATCTATCACTGTTTCTGCCAACGTTGGCTCAATTTGCACAAATTGCTGATACCCTGGGATATCTGCAACGCCCACAGGCTGCATTCCCAATGCCAACAGATCTTCAACATATTCCCATTCCAAAGCCACAACGCGGGTAGCTGTGTTGGTTATAGGTGTCGATTTCTGGGGAGAGGCTGTACACGCCACGCCTAAGGCAGAGAGTACCGCTGTGACTAAAAATTGGCGTCTGTTAATTTGATTCATCGGTTTTACCTAAATCACAGGGAACACATAGCGGTAAACCATTGATGGGGTGAGGAACCACAACCATCTTCACCCCGAAAACATCCCAAATTGTCGGCGGGGTGATCACATCAGCCGGAGATCCGGACGCCACAACTGTCCCTTGAGACAGTACAATTAAGCGATCGCTATAGGCGGCGGCTTGGTTCAAGTCATGCAGTACCCATCCCACGGTAATCTGATGTTCACGGTTTAAGCGCCGGACTAAAGACAGTACCTCAAGCTGATGACGGATGTCCAGAAAGGTGGTAGGTTCATCCAGTAATAACACCTCAGTCTGTTGTGCCAGCGCCAGGGCAATCCACGCCCGTTGGCGTTCACCGCCGGAGAGAGTGTCCACAGAACGATCCGCCAACGGTTCTAACCCTGCTATTTCCAACGCCCATCGCATTGCGGCGATATCTTTAGCAGAAAAGCTACCCAGCAAGCTGCGGTGGGGATAGCGACCAAAGCCAATTAATTCCCAAACGCTAATATTAGCAGGTATCTCTGACGATTGAGGTAGCATGGCTAACTGACGGGCAACCTCGCGAGTCGGCATCTGGGCGATATTGCGACCATTGAGATAAACGGTTCCTTTACTCGGTTGGATCAGGCGTGCCAAGGTTCGCAGTATGGTACTTTTTCCTGATCCATTGGGTCCAATTAAAGCTGTCACCTCTCCCGTTGGCAGAGTGATTGAAAGGTTCGGAACAATCGGTTTTTCACCGTAACGAATAGTTAGATTATTAGCAGTAAGTGTCATAAGGAAGGCAACCGGCAACAGTAGGCAAACGATGTAGGGTGGGCATTGCCCACCTTACCTTTAAGGTTGTAGGGGCAGGTTTTACCGATAACATTTTTCAATGACCAATAACGGAACTAAACCCGCCCTTCTCAGAAAATAGGCGTGCAGAGGTAAGCGGTTCGGCATTTAAGAATAATGCAGGACTTACGCAGCTACACTACAGGGGAGAAGGTGCGTTACGCTTCGCTAACACACCCTACGGTATATCTGGAAAAACTGATAACTGATCACTGATAACTGATCACTGATAACTGATCACTGAAAAATCACCACGTTAACGAATAGCTAACCCCCAACGTAATCCCCCTCGCCGCCGCATTACTCAATTCATTGGTTTGCAATTGCGAAACCACAGGGAAATACTGATTATTCAGTAAGTTATGAACACCAATTTCCAGAACCCCTTGACCCAATTGAATCTGACTAATGTAATCCAAGGTCACATAACTATCCACCTCATTTAAACCAAATCCGGTTCCCTCTGGATCACGATTTCCCGAAAATAAAAGTTGCAGACGATTGCGCCAATCTGGTGTAGTTTGATTTTCCACATAAGCCGTTATTTTCAACGGGGGAATTGTAAACCCATCCAAATCCGCATCAAAATCGCCATCATCATCACTATCCCGTTTCCCTTCTGTCCAACTCACCGTTGTGCCGAACTGCCAATTTTGGACAGGTTGTACGTCTAGTGTTGCTTCTACGCCATAAACCTGCTGGGGCGATCGCACGACAGTTCCCGGTGCGGTAAAGGTTGTGCCTAAGTCAGATTCGTTGTAAAACCCCACCAAAGAAGCTTGAACTGTTCGCCAATTGCCGCGAATTCCGAGTTCAAAGTGATCGACTTTTTGGGCTTCGGGACGTAAGGATTCGACTGAAAAACCTGCCGGGGCATTTCGTAAGGCTAAACCCACATCAGCAACAGAAAAGCCTTGGGCAAAGTTGGCAAATAAATCTAATTCATCGGTCGCGTAAAAGACAGCACCAATATTAAACAGTGTGGCATCATAATCTAACTCACCGCCACCAATATCATCGCCGCGAATGGTTGTAAAATCATCGGCATTAACACCAATTCGTTCATGACGGATGCCGCCATTCAAAATCCAGCTTTCACTAATATCCCATTTCAACTGGGCAAATAGTCCCAAGCTATTTTGGTCAAACGGAGGTGTCCAAGACCGTTCCCCAGTTTCTCGGAACACTAAACCGTTACTCCGTTCAAATCTATCTTCCTCAAAAATAGAAACAGGTTGAGAACTGTCTTCACTAGAATAATCCAATCCCCACAGTAACGTAATAAACTCATTCGGGTCTAAGGGAGTCTCAACCTGGAAGCGACCGCCCCATTTTTCCGATTCCAGTTCCGATTGGAAAATAACATTCCCTAAACTATCAAAATTACGGGCATCAAAGGGGAAAAATCGGGTGGAATAATCACGATAATAGAGTTGTCCTTTTAGGCGACTCCCCAAAATATTTTCATGACTGTAGTCAAGGTTGATCACCGTATTTGTTGTACCTTGAGGATCATCTAACTCCAATCCTTCCAAGGCGCGGGCTTTTTGCCGTCCATCTATGTCCAGAATCCTCGGATCAGTGGTGAAATCAGTATGTTGTTGATCGTTTAAGTGATTAATCGTCAATTGTAAGCGTTGATCCTCACTCAAATCGATGCCAACTTTACCCAAAAGATTCAGGATATCCGCATCAGCTAACCCTCCTTGTCCATTCGGATCAGGCGGAATGCGATCGCCTTGGGCATCAAAGAAGCCGCTAGTCTCAGTAAAAGACGCCGTTAATGCATAGTCAAACGTTCCTTGTCTGCCAGAGAGATGTTGTTGCAAATGATAGCCAATACTGTCATCAACGTGAGTTAGGGATGAATTGATACCAAGTTCTGTGGTTGATGTGAATTGGTTGGTTGTGGGTTGTCTGGTAATAATATTGACAACGCCACCCGTCGCCCCATCTCCATAAATAGCTGTGGGACCTCGTAACACTTCCACCCGTTCAATCGCCGAGGGGTCAATACTACTTAAATCCCGAAATACATTCCGACTGGTGGATTGAGGAACGCCGTCAATTAATACCAGCACATTCCGCCCCCGCAAGGATTGCCCAAACGCGCTACTGCTTTGAGTCGGCGGTGCAAATCCGGGGACAACTTGACCGAGAATATCACCCACATTTTGAGTCAGATTGCTTTGTTCTTCAATTTCGTCGCGGGTAATCACAGTTACTGAACGCGGAACATCCGAGAGTTCTTCTTCGGTACGAGTGACGCTGACGATAATTCGTTCAAGTAGCGGATCAGGACTTTCCGGTGACAGGGGTGGCTGTTCCGTTGGCGTCAGGGGTTCTTGTCCCAATTCCGGGGAGGGGACTTCTGTAGACGGTGGGGTTGGGGTTTCTGGGGAAATGGGGGCTTCTGTTGATGGTGGGGTAGGCGTTTCTGGAGAGACGGGTATTTGGGGAGACGGTGAGGTTGGAGTGTCAGGGAAAACGGGGACGGCTGTGGATGGGGGGGTAGGCGTATCTGAAGAGGGAACTTCCGTGGATGGTACTGGGGGTGTTGAAGTCGGTGGAGTCGCCGTTGTAGTTACGGGTGCAACTAAACTAAATGCTAATTGTTGATTATTTCGATCAATTTGGACAGTCGGAACACCCGCTTGACCAATCACCTCAACTCGAACAGTATTAGCATATTTGTGAAACACTCGCACGGAGGCAATATCAGCGCTGGGATTTTCCAGACGAATCTCTTCACCGTCTGGTAAGGCTAATTGAGAATTAATGATATCGGCAAAAAAGGTATTTCCGTGAGAGGCAGTAAAGACTCTGGTTTGGCTATCATCTTTTGTTTCTAAGATAACTTCAAGTCCGGCTACTGTGGGGTTAAGTTGCACATCGGTGACTTCGACAACCCCGGCTTTTACAGGGGCGGCTGCGACTAGGCAAATGGTGCTGGTTAGACCCATTAAATTCAATGCTTGTTGATTGTTCATTGTTGATTATTGACTGTGATTTATTTTTTCCTTGCCGGATACGCTGGGTTAGTCAATTAATTAGGGGCTGCTGAATAAGTCTTGTGGTGAGGGGGAGCTGGGGAAGCTGGGG
>CAKZMA010000256.1 GCA_937127375.1 uncultured Coleofasciculus sp.
ATTACACTAATTTTCATCTTAGACAGGTAGAACCCAACATGAGTCAGTTATCGTCTAATCGCGTTGTCCGTAGAGGAAGAGTATTTCCCGAACGTCGTCTCTCGCCAGAAGAGAAAGCCAAACGTCGCGCAGAAAATGAAAGCTTTTATCGCAATTGTCGTGTTGTTTTTGACCGAGTTCAACCTGAACTTATCAAAAATAACTACGATTGGTTTATTGTCATAGAGCCAAAAAGCGGAGAGTATTTTATTGACCCAGAGGAAACCGTTGCTCGAAAAAAAGCTCGTGAAAACCATCCTAATTCTAAACGTCTCATCATGCGTATTAATCAGACAGGAACTTGTGGCAGGATATGATTTCAGGCGAATTTAACAGTAAGGGGGAGTTGATTTTTGAAATTGAATTAATTGCCGTTGATAGTGATAGTATTCCAATTCAAGCAATTCTGGATACAGGATTTACAGGTTGGCTGGCAATTAATAACCAAGATGCAGAGAGTTTAGGCTGGCTACTTAAAACTGAACAAAAGGATATGCAAACAGCATGGGGAGAAGCACAGTTTAATCTTTACGAAGGGACTGTGCTTTTGGATGGAGAGGCGTTCACCATTGAAGCTTTGGGTGGAGATGAACTGGAAGATATTCTTTTAGGTGTGTATTGGCTCCAACTTAAACGACTTGTAGTAGATTTTCCAGAAAGATTGTTAACCCTGGGCTAAGAATAATCACCTTTTTTTGAGTGCGATCGCGCCGTTTGTCGTAAGGGAACCTTAGCCTTTCTTTACCTTGACCCGAATCATGGTGCGTTACGGCGACATTTCCATTAACAGGATGATCAATATAATTGATTACGCCTAACGCACCCTACGGTTCTTTCTTTGCCTTGACCCGAATAATGGTATCCTGATCTAGGTGGGCTTTGACCGATTATTAAGTCCTGAGAAATCCAGTTCAGTTTGAATAGATAAAGCTTCCTGATTACGCTTCCCTGGTGTTTTTCCACACATCTGTGCTTTTTCTCTAACCGATTCCGAAGTCCAGAGTCCCTTCTCCCTCCTTACCTTCAATGTTTTGTTGGTAAACAGACAATTATAATCCTCTCGAATTTGTTGTAAATAATCACGTTCCTGATCAAGTTTCTGGAAACGGCTTAAAATATCATCGACAGGACCAATCTCAATACCCAGCCAACGGCGATGTTTCATCTCTGCGACGACATAAGTTGTCCCTGCACCACCAAAGGGATCAAAAACAATATCTCCTTGATCAGATGCCATTTCAATAATCCGATCAATCAATTTGATGGACAGTTCATTCGCTCCTTCTCGCTGCTTATAACGCTTGTGTCTAACGGGTGGAATATCGTACCATACATCAGTTAGATTGACACCTCTAGAATTCATTTTATGTTTATAGCCTCCGTAATCGTGCAACTCCCGGTAACAGTTTGAGCATATCTCTAGGGGAAGTCTATCCGGATGAAAGGTTTTTGGCTTTTCCCCCTTACAATAGTAAAGCAGTGAATAATGGGAAGGATATAACCGTCCAGCAATAGGAAATCTGTATTTAATATCAACAGATATCCAGTGCCTAAACATCAGGCGTTGATTCAGAAATCCAGAGAGGTGACTATTCCACTTAGGCAGATTCCAGAGAAATAAACTCCCAGCAGGCTTTAAGATGCGAATACATTCATTGAGCCAAGCTTCACACCACTCTAAATAATCCGATTCTTTTAAATTATCATCTATTCCCGAAGGATAGTTTTTACTGAGATTAAAAGGAGGATCAGCAAAAACTAAATCAACAGTTTCTGCTTCCATGTCGCGCATCAAGTCTAGGCAATCTCCCTGATATAGCTGTCCATACTCAGTTTTGAGCATTAATCTCGGTGTCGTTGGATCAGCAGGCAATGATGGACTATCACCTTTAATAATTTCATAAATTTCTTCAGCCTTATTCTGTATGGCAGCAATCATTTCCCGATCCAGACAACCCATTAACAACTTAAATTTTAGGGGAGGAATATTTGTTACCGAGCAAATTTTTTCTAAATCTGTCTCTGAAGGCAGAATTCTATTTTTATCGTAGTATCTCAGTCGTTTAACAGAAATGCCTGTTTTAGACGCTAATTGCTTAATCGCGGCTAAATCATCGGATTTGATCCCGATGGCTTGAAAAAATGGATGAGCGACAGACATGAGTAATTTTTCTCCGTTATGTCAATCAGACTAAGATTGAATGGCACGCTCAATAAGCATTAGGGGATCGCCAAAACCATTGATATACCGTAGGGTGGGTTGAGCGAAGTCGAAACCCACCAACATACCAGTCAGTACTATTCGACTGAGATTAGGTTTTTGTAGCCTATAGGCAACTGCATCGTTCCGTCAACCAGGATACCCTCTAGTTTGGAGGATACACCGTGACGCCAGAAAAAGCATTTGGGACGGTTCTTCAGCGTCTGAGGAAGGCAAAACGACTTTCCCAAGAAGAGCTTTCCTTCCGAAGTCAGCTTGATCGAACATTTATTTCTCGTCTAGAAGGGGGGCTAAGACAACCTACCCTGTCAACGATGATCAGGCTTGCAGAAGCGCTTGGTGTGTCGGCTGCATCCATGGTGGCTGAAGTAGAAAACCTGCTGAATGAAGATAAACAGGACTGAGTTTCTAATCAGAAAGGGACAGTTTGCAGACACAGAGGAATTTGAGCAAGTCCTGGAAGAAGTTTATACTGCGATTCGTGCAGTTCACTGGCCCCCAGGCAACAATCAGTTTATCCTACGTCAGGAAAACAAGAAACATAAAAATGGTGTAAAACCGATAAAAGAAAGCTGTATAACTGTCCTAGATGAGCAGTTTGGCTGGCAACGGGAAAAACGGATGAAGATCATAACTAATGCTCGCCCTGGTCCAGTGGATGCAGTTAAAACACTCTCTAATGATAGACAATTCGTCGTTGAATGGGAAACAGGTAATGTTTCCTCAAGCCACCGCGCGTTGAACAAAATTGCAATTGGACTGCTTCAACGTGCAATAGTTGGAGGCTTGCTGATTGTACCATCACGGGAAATGTACCAGTGGTTGACAGACCGTATCGGTAATTTTCCTGAGATTGAACCCTATTTTCCTCTGTGGCGTGCTGTCCCTGTTGAGGAAGGAATTTTAGCTGTAATTGAGGTAGAACATGATCGGACTTCGCCGTCTGTTCAACGTATCGAAAAAGGAACAGATGGGCGAGCGTTACGCTAACTGTTTCATCAGTCGTGAGGAGTGCGATCGCGCCGTTTGTCGTAAGGGAACCTTAGCCTTTCTTTACCTTGACCCGAATCATGGTGCGTTACGGCGACATTTCCATTAACAGGATGATCAATATAATTGATTACGCCTAACGCACCCTACGGTTCTTACAAATGACATAAGACGAAGGACAAAGGACAAATGACCAAGTTTATCCAACTGGATTAAATAATTCAAATAAATCTAACATAAAAATTGTCGTTTTTTTCTCATTCTCCTGGAGAACCGCCGCATGACTCATCATCGGTAAGCGACGGTTATATTTAGGTAACTTACGAATTAGGTCAGTATTTAATTCAATCAAATTGGGGGGTTCATCGACGATAATGCCAAAGAGATTGCCTTCTATGGGGTTGGTAATGACTAAAAAGGATTGCAAGTTGGTTGAATCAGTGTCATAGTTAGGATTTAACTGTTGATGTAAATCAACAATCCGAATCGTATAATCTCCAATTTGCAGTAATCCCATGGCATTCCAACCACTCTCATTGGATGGTGTGTTTAGCACTTTTAACACGTTATCCATGGGCAGTGAAATTAGACAGTCGCTAATCTTAAAGACGATATTTTTTTGGGTGTCACTGGTCATAATTTATTGGTTGATAAAGGACAGAATGCAAAATACAGCAGCACGTTTATCCCTCTCCAGGTGGAAATTTATCAGAACGCTCTAACCATCTAAGCATTGATGAATTGCTGCACGGTTTCTAACAACTGAGGTTCGATAAATGGCTTGGTGATATAATCATTCGCCCCTAACTCAGTGGCAATTAAACGATGTTTTTCGCTACTGCGAGAGGTTAAAATGACAACAGGAATATTTGCTAATACTGGCTCCTGTTGGCGGTATTTAAGAAACTCAAATCCGTTCATGCGCGGCATTTCAATGTCACAAATAACTAATTGAATCTCTCCATGATTTTGCAGTTGTTCAATGGCTTCATACCCATCCTTTGCCTGTAGAATCTGATAGCCCGCCTTTTGTAAGGTAAAGGTTAAGCTTTGGCGCACGGTAATCGAATCATCGACAATAAGCACCAGTTGGGGCGATCGCCTGGGGGTTGGCGTAGGGGGTGGCGGTTCAGGTGCAGCAGGTAACGCTGCTGGGCGGGAGGGAGATAATTGTCGCTGGGGTTGATCCGATGCAACAGAGGTGGAACCCGTTAAAGCCACCATTGAGGATTGAAAATCAGAGGTAAACTCTGGCGGGGATTTTGCCGTCTGCTGATCAGCAATCGACTGCATTAATGTTGTCCCATCTAGCACCAGGGCTAACCCACCATCTGCCAGAATACAGCCGCCATACACGTAATCTGGAGGTGCAATCATCGATCCTAGGGGACGAATCACTAATTCCTGTTCACCGACAAGCTGATTGACTTCCAAGCCTAATAGCCGATTCTGACACCGGATCAAAATCACCGACATTTTCGGAGTTTGCTCAACTAACGGGCGTTGAGAGGATAACACTAAGGTTTTCGGTTGAGGAATATGGTAATCTAACACCTCTGCCAACGAAAAAATCGGAATTAGTTGCTCATCCTTGCCAGTACCCCATCGCAGCACTTTCCCCTCATCCCAGCAGCGCAGTCGTTCCGGTGACGGGATAATGATTTGTTCGATCGCATCTGAGAGTAACGCATAAGTTTGACCTCCCGCCTCCATCAACAGTAGCTTGGCGATGGTCAGATTTAGGGGGATTTGCAGCCGAAAGGTTGTTCCATAATACGGTTGAGAATATACCGTCACTGACCCTTGTAGGGATTCCACCTGAGAACGCACCACATCCATACCAATTCCCCGCCCGGATAAATCACTTAACCCGGAAGCGGTGGAAAAACCGGGTTCAAACAGAAACTCAGCCAGTTCAGCGGGTGACAATCGTCTGGCTTGTTCGGCATCAATTAAACGCTGTTCTACCGCCCGTTGACGAATCTTCTCAAAGTTTAATCCTTGCCCATCATCCCGAACTTCAATCACCAAATATCGATTCTGGTGATAGGCATCAATGGCAATAGTACCCTGACTGGTTTTGCCGGAGTCTTGGCGAACCTCTGGCGACTCAATCCCATGATCAAAGGCATTTCGGATCAGGTGCAGTAAGGGGTCATAAAGTTTCTGCACCACCACTTTATCCACTAATACCTCTGTCCCATCCATGTAGAGTTCCACAGATTTATTGTGGGTGACTTCTAACTGTTGTAGCACTCGCGGAAACCGTCTAAATAAAGTGCCTAATGGCAACAGTCGCGCCTCCATCAACGTGTCACGGATACTGGTTAGCAGTCGCCGTTGTTTGTCAAAGGTTTGATTAAATTGACTGGCAAAAACTTCAATCGACTCCGTTGCTTCCGTCAGTTGGGCGGTATCATCCATCAGCGACTGGATTAAAAGCTGCGGTTCGTTATAACTATCCAGTTCTAACGGGTCAAAGTAATTGGGGATTGTTGTCTGGGGATTTTGCCAAGCCAATGACGGCTTTTCTTGAATCGCTTCTCGGCGTCTTCTTCCCCTGAGATTCATCCGTTTTTGTTGCGATCGATGCAATTGACGGTCATGCCAATCTTGCAATTCATCCAAGAGTTGTTGATGCTGTTGCAGCCGAGTTAATACCAAACGAACCGCTGATTGCAATTGCTCATCCTGGAGGGATTGGCGATTTTGGTAGGTTAAGAGTTCCCCAACGGCATAATTCAAATGTTCTAAATGATCAATATTCACCCGCACCGTTTGCGGCTGCGTTTCCGGAACCGATTCTTGTTGTACCCGTGGCGAAGGTAAAACATAATCCATTAAGGGTTCTTCCGCCTCTACTGGAGGAGTCGGTACAGATTCTGGGATTGAGTCCTGAAAATTATTGGCTGGAGTCTTGAAGACGGGAAACACTTCTTCGGATTCCGATTCAGATTCTACCGGAACATCCTCCTCCGTTGTTGATTCGGAAACCGAGATATTTCCCCAAACACTATCCAATAAGTCAGCCGAATCGGGTTCCTCAACCCCTTCTGTCTCCGGTTCGGATACACTATAATCCTCATACTCATTGATATCGATATCCAGTAAAGGCGTCAAATCCGTCGCATCCAGTTGAAAATCTGCCGAATCTGTGATCGGACGTTGCGAAAACTCTTCATCGGGGTAAGCTGAATCCGCCGCGTATGTATCAGACGCCGCCAACTCTTCACTAACCTCTGAATCACTCAGATCCGCTTCCCAGACATTCTCTGGCGCGGCGGCTGGCGCAGCATCCTCTAGATCACCATCCACCACACCCGCCAATTCTTGCAGCGATTGAGAGGGTTGACCCCCTTGAGTGCGATCGCCATTCAGCACCGCCTTTTGTCCCGCCTGGAAGTCAGCTAGGGCGATCTGAGTAATCATTTCCGCCTGATCCGGATAATTCTCCAACGCCGCGATCGCACTACTGGCAATTGCCGCAAATCCCGGTAAATTCATCGATTCCGCCACACCCAGCAACACCTCCGCCTGCGATCGCAAGGTGTCCGCCATCACTGACGGATCATTACTCGCCAAAGCCTCAGTAATTTGATCTAACCGCTGACTCACCCCCACCTCAAAAATGGATTGAGTCACATCAAATCCCAACTCCAACGAACTCGGAATATTGGCTTGTTGATCAAAACAATCACCCAGCTTTTCCTGCAACTTAGCAAACACCGCCGCCGTGCGATCGAGAACTTCCACCTCATTAATCTTTCCCCCCATCACTTCCGCCGTCAGGGGTAGCCGCAGACATTCATAGCTTTCAAACAGTAACGCCTCCACCTCCGCATCAATCACCACATCGGGATTAAACAGAGTTTTAAAGATATCCTCCAACGAGTGAGCCACTGTTTTAATCGTTTCCAACTCCACACTCGCCGCCGCCCCTTTTAGGGTGTGAGTGGTTCGCATTAAATGGTGGACTTTGTTGACACTAAAATTAGCCCGTAGATCGAGTAATTCTTGTTCGATAATACCCATAAGTTCTGGCGCTTCTTCCAGAAAATAATGGTAACTTTGTTCACGAATATTTGGGTCGTTCATAGGGAAACTGTTGGATTGCGAAGGATGTAGGGGCGGGTTTAGGGACTTGCTTTTCGCTATTGCTGATAACGTTGGTACAAAACCCGCCCTGACTAAATGGTTGGGTTTAGGGGCGGGTTTACTCACACCTGGGTAAACACAGA
>CAKZMA010000257.1 GCA_937127375.1 uncultured Coleofasciculus sp.
ATAAATTCTGTCCGCTGTTCTAATAAATGTTAAAAAGCCTCAAATCCTTACTGTTCACTGTTCACTGTTCACTGTTCACTGTTCCCTGTTCCCTGTTCCCTCAATTTAATGATAAAGTTTTCTCAAAACCCACCCCGCCTAAGCCTAAGTGAGAGAGTGTTAAGTGACTTATGACTGATAAATCCGGTGCAGGATATCGAATCGAACGGGATTCTATGGGGGAACGCGAAATCCCCAGCCACGCCTACTACGGGATTCAAACCCTACGGGCGATCGAAAACTTTCCCATCAGCGGGATTAAACCCTTACCCACCTATATCGACGCCTGTGTACTGATCAAAAAAGCCACCGCGATCGCGAATGGTAATCTGGGCTGTATTCCCCAAGAGATTAGCCAAGCGATTATCCAAGCGGCGGATGAAATCCTCAAAGGGCAATGGCGGGATCAATTTGTCGTCGATGTGTACCAAGCGGGTGCTGGCACATCCCACCACATGAATATTAATGAGGTGCTGGCAAATCGGGCATTGGAAATTCTGGGTGATGAAAAGGGGAACTATAAACGGGTTAGCCCTAATGATCATGTCAACTATGGACAATCCACCAATGATGTTATCCCCACCGCGATTAGAATCGGGGCGTTGTTGGCGTTAGAACATACCTTGTATCCCGCCCTATCTGATGCGATTACCGCCCTGGATAACAAAGGCGATGAATTCCAAGATGTAGTTAAATCCGGCAGAACCCATCTCCAAGACGCCGTACCCGTGCGCCTGGGGGAAGACTTTCGGGCGTGGGCGCAAATTCTCACCGATCATACCACTCGGATTGAACGGGCGTCGGAAGATTTAATGGTACTGGGGTTAGGTGGAAGTGCCACAGGAACCGGATTAAACACCCATCCCGACTATCGCCATCAGGTTGCCCAAATTCTTGCCCAACTCATTGATCAACCCCTCAAATCTGCCCCCCATCTCATGGCGGCGATGCAGAGTATGGCACCATTTGTGAATGTATCGGGCAGTTTACGCAATTTGGCACAGGATTTGGTGAAAATTTCCCATGACTTGCGGCTAATGGATTCAGGACCCAAAACCGGATTCAAGGAAATTCAACTTCCCCCAGTACAGCCGGGATCATCGATTATGCCAGGAAAATATAATCCGGTGATGGCGGAAATGACTTCGATGGTATGCTTTCAGGTGATGGGCTATGACAGCGCGATCGCTTTGGCGGCTCAAGCGGGTCAATTGGAGTTGAATGTGATGATGCCGCTGATTGCCTATAATCTGATTCACAGTATTGAAATTTTAGGCAATACCCTATCTGCCCTGACGCAAAAGTGTCTAACGGGAATCACAGCCCGACGCGATCGCTGTTTGGACTACGCCGAAGGCAGTCTAGCATTAGTCACCGCCCTGAATCCCCACATCGGTTATCTCAACGCGGCGGCTGTCGCCAAGGAATCTCTGGAAACAGGCAAATCTCTACGACAAATCGTACTCGATAAAGGCTTGATGAGTGCTGAAGACTTAGCCAAGGTACTCGATCTTGATAAAATGAGTGCCTTGTTGCCTAACGAATGACGAATGACAAAGGACATAAGACAAAGGACTAACCATGCAAAGTCAAGATAGTTTTACCCAAATCACCTTTCATTACATCAATGGCGAAACCGAATCCTTTGATATTCCGGTGACACCAGAAGCCTTTAGCGAACAACTTGCTGATTTCCTCAGTCAACCGTGGTTAACGCTGCATCTGTTCGATCAAACCGTGATCATCCTGACATCTCAAGTTGTCAAAGTCGAAGTGACACCCCAGCTAACTCAACTGGAAGGGGATGGTGTCTTCGCAGATTGTCAACGAGTCACGGCTCTGTCCCGTGGCGCGAAGGTCTAAGATAAACTAAAGCTATTTCACGACACTTATGTCTAGCGTTAGTTTAATTCGGGCAGATTCCTATAACCAACAGCCATTGAGAACCGCCATAGAAACCTTGCTGGAACCATTGGGCGGGATTAGGGCATTTGTCAAAGTAGGCGATCGCGTCCTCCTCAAGCCTAATCTCCTCACGGCTGGGCGTCCGGGAAAAGAATGCATTACTCGCCCCGAACTGGTTTACACTATCGCCCAATTGGTTAAGGAAGCGGGGGGTCAACCGTTTCTAGGTGATAGTCCCGCCTTTGGTACAGCTAAGGGGGTAGCACAGGCGAATGGCTATGGCCCAATGATGGAGGAACTTAACATACCCATTGTCGAATTCCATGGTCAGCGTTATCAAACGGTTAGCCATACCTTTAACCATCTGCGCCTGTGCAAAGAAGCGATGGATGCCGATGTGGTGATTAATTTACCCAAGCTGAAGTCTCACACCCAGTTAACCCTGACGCTGGGGGTTAAGAATTTATTTGGCTGCGTCCCTGGTAAAATGAAAGCCTGGTGGCACGCTGAAGCAGGTAAGGATGCCTTGCGGTTTGGGGAAATGTTAGTGGAAACGGCGCGGGCAATTAATCCGAATTTGACGATTATGGATGCAATCGTCGCTCATGAGGGCAATGGTCCGAGTGGGGGTGAACCCCGACGCTTGGATACCCTGGCGGCGTCGGCGGATGTATTTGCTTTGGATTGTGCGATCGCGAATTTACTCAATATCGATCCGACTCAAGTCCCCACTCTAGCCGCCGCGATGAACTTGGGGTTAAGTCCAACTCTGGACACTTTAGATTTTCCTCACCTGCACCCAGCCGATATCAATGTACTCGATTGGAAGCTACCGGATCGGTTAATGCCGATTGATTTTGGGATGCCTCGCCTGATTCGCTCTACATTTAAGCATTTTTACATCCGGTGGATCAAAGAACCAATGGGCGTGTATGCTCATCGCTAATGTGATAATTGTTGTATCATTTTTGAGCAAAATTTAACATTGAAAACTCAAAAAGGAATTATTTGGTAAACATTGTTACAGTCTCCCAAGAAGGAAAGAACGTAATCTAATACTACCCTCCGATTGCTTAATTCCACCGCCTAGTGTTAGAGGCGGTTTTTTGTATTTTCTGACTGGAATTAGAATAGATTAGGTGTTTACTGTTAGGGTTTTAGTTAGGAAAATTAAATGTCACCTATGATACGTAATCCCTAATCAATAGAGTTTTATTAAGCTGACTTTTTACAGCATTGTTTGCTGAAAACTATGGTAAAGTGGCTTAGGTCAAGTTTTGAGTTTAAACCCACTCACCATGCTTTGATCTCCTGGGTTAGACATCTTATCGCTACGCTAACGTACCGTTGGACTTGCCAAGCTTGACTAAGGCTCTTCCTTGTCTCCTTTCTAAGAGAGGGTCAAAAACTTCTGCGAGGATGCACTAGGACTCACGTCAATCTGTCTCGTCAATCTGTCTAAGGTCAGTTGTTTGGGGAAAACAGATGTCCTAAGTAGTAAAACGTCAGGTTTTATGCGAATTGTTGACTAGAAAACAATTATTGCGAAAAAACTTGTTAAAATAGACACCATGGGTTGATAGTTTACCCCATTTTCAGATCAATTATAAATTGACTCAAGTTCTGATCAAAACCTCATTTATGGAATCAAGCGGCTCGTCTGCCAACTCTTCTGAACCCCATCCTCATAGGTGGGCAGAAATTATAGGTGCGGTAATGGCTTTTTTAACGCTGACCTTACCTTTCTTAGCCATTGCTTATTACTCGTCTGGCAGCTTAGATGTTTTGCCGACAACACCCTACTCACTGCCAAGGTCAGAAATAAACAATTGGCAAAATTATTAAATAACAAAATAACGATGAAGTGATCAATAAAGTCTTAATCTAATCGAGAGTCTTTTGGCTGGTACAAAATCCGATGATGTCACCCCCGTTTAAACTGGGGTACTTTTTCCTTATACCCCATCTGCCCTAGATGATGTAGACATGGACTCAGAGCCAATGAGAGCCAATTTCATTAGGCTGTTCCCCCTGCCTTAAGGCAGGGGAAGATGTCAGCAAAGTTGTATAACAGAAAAGGCAGTGTGGGGAAACGCCACCCTTGGATAGTTAGGTGATCCCCATCTGCTGTGTCGCTTACACGATTTAGTCATGGATTTATCACGCATTCCAAGTCAACCCAAACCGGGACTGATCAACGTTTTAATTGAAATTCCAGCCGGGAGTAAAAACAAGTACGAGTACGACAAAGATTTACAGGCTTTTGCCCTTGATCGAGTCTTATATTCCTCGGTGCAATATCCTTATGATTACGGCTTTATCCCAAACACCTTAGCCGATGACGGTGACCCCCTTGATGGTATGGTGATGATGGATCAGCCAACCTTTCCCGGTTGTGTCATTACTGCCCGCCCCATTGGTATGCTGGAGATGATTGACTCGGGCGATCGCGACGAGAAAATCCTCTGTGTTCCTGACAAAGATCCACGCTATGCTCAAGTGAAATCGCTCAAAGATGTTGCCGAGCATCGGTTGGATGAAATTGCTGAATTTTTCAAGACTTACAAAAATCTGGAGAAAAAAGTCACGGAAATTCTAGGCTGGAAGGATATCAAGGAGGTTATGCCACTGGTTGAGAAGTGTATCGCCGCCGGGGACAAGGGTGGCAGATAGTTCAGTAGCCTAAGTAGGGGTTTGGTTACCAAACCCCTACAGTACTCACCGCTGCTTTTTGTGACAGAACTCACAAGTCAAGTCCACCAAGCACGCTAAAATTAACAGACTTGAGAGAAACTTCCTGATCGGAAGCAGGGTGCTAGAAAATTCAACCTAGTGGAAAGCCGTATATTAATCGTCATTTTTGTACAAGCTCTCCCGACGTAATATCCTTTAAAAATACCTAATTTGCCCCCTTGGACACAAAAGCCTTAGCAACTATCTCACCCAAAGTACCCTTATCTGAGTATCATATAGTGGAAATTGCTTGGCGTGAAGCTTGGCTAAGGGCAGCTCACTCAATTGAACGATGCCAGATTCTGATCCAGCGTCACCCAGTCCCCGCACATTTAATGTTATAGCCAACATGGTAACTGGCCCTACCGTCAATTTTGTTGTCCAATTTTGGGGCGTCCGAGGTAAAGTTTCGGCTCCAGGAAAAGAAACGGTACGCTATGGTGGCAATACCTCCTGTGTGGAAATGCGTGTCGGTTCCAAACGCCTCATTTTTGATGGGGGGAGTGGTTTGCGACTTCTCGGCAACCATTTACTCCGCCAAATGCCCCTAGAAGCTTACCTGTTCTTCACTCACTGCCACTGGGACAGCATTCAGGGATTTCCTTTTTTTACACCTGCCTTTATCCCCGGCAATTGTTTCCACATCTATGGTGCTAAAGCAACAAACGGAGAATCAATCGAAAAGCGCCTAGGGCGGCAAATGTTAGCCCCTAATTTTCCCGTTCCCCTCCAGGTCATGCAATCGGAGCTAAAATTTTACGAACTGGGTTCGGGTGATAAAATCACTGTAGATGATCTAGTCGTTGAAACCGTTTTACTCAACGCTGCCTCCCATTCAATGGGCTACCGAATCACTTGGAATGGTCATTCCGTCGTCTATGCGATCGCTTACTCCCAATCACCCGATCAGCTGGATCAAAATTTGTTGCACTTAGCCCGCCATGCTGACTTGCTCATTTTGGATGCTCCCTGTAATATTCGTGCAAATGATTCTCTAAAACCTTCCCCTTTAGACTGGCAAGACCAACTCGGGCAAACCGGTTTAGCTACAGCTAAAGCCGCAGGAGTTAAACGAATTGTGATGTCTCATTACCATCCTGACCATGATGATGAATTTCTTGAATGGATGGAATCCCAAGTGAAATCGGTCTTTCCCAATGACGTACTGGCTCGTGAGGGTATGGTTATACCAATCTGTTAATCGGAGACGTTTTGACACTTTAAGCAAAATAATTTATATTAACATAATTCATTTGTATTTGAGCCAAGAAAAACTCAATCAAATACCTCATTGCGGTTATTCCCAAACGAAAAAAGAAAATTAAAGCGCACTGACCCTATTGGCAGGTCACGGAATCGGTGTAAGAATCAAGCGATTCATCACATCAGGGGCAAGTTCTTTGATAATTAGCCTCTTTATTTTTTACAAATGAGCAAGATGATTGGTGTGAATTCCAACGGGCAAATTCTAGTCACTTCTATAGCAGCA
Source organism: uncultured Coleofasciculus sp. (assembly GCA_937127375.1). Classification (GTDB taxonomy): domain Bacteria; phylum Cyanobacteriota; class Cyanobacteriia; order Cyanobacteriales; family Coleofasciculaceae; genus Coleofasciculus. The sequence goes on from CAKZMA010000257.1 coordinate 6,167, forward strand.
TTATGGGCGGCGTTCTGGCTAGCTCCCTCGGTAAACGCTCAAACTCTGCCTATCCCCACAAACAGTAAGTCCTCAGCTGATAAGTCTTTATCTCTCACAAAGGCAGAAGATTCCATCCAGGTTCCCGATGCACCTAGGGTTGGGTCAACACTCAACACCCAACACTCAACATTCAACGCTCAAGTTCCCGATCGCACCACTCCCCGTGATAGTCCCTCAATTCCGGAACTCCCTCCGCCTCAAGACATTGAGCCACCGCCTCCCTCAAGGCAACCAGAAGCCACACCCTCTCCCACACTACCTCCCCCCGAACAGCTTCTCGAACCCCCGGAATTTTCACCAACAACGCCGGAGACGCCGGAGACGCCGGAGGGTGACACAAGCGAGCAAATTACGGTGAACCAATTTGAATTCATCGGTAACACTGCCTTTAGTGATGAAGAGTTAGCCGAAGTAACGGCGGAGTTTACGAATCGCCCGATTACCTTTGCTGAACTCCTCAATGCCAGAACTGCTGTCACCCAGTTATACGTAGACAACGGCTATGCCACGTCTGGTGCCTTCATTCCACCTCAACCCCTCACCCAAGACACCGTAACCATTGAAATTGTCGAAGGCGGACTTGAAGAGATTCAGGTGAATGGATTACGTCGTCTGCGCCCGGGCTACGTGCGATCGCGGATTGCTGTGGCGAATCCCAAACCCCTGAACGTGCCACATCTACTGGAATCCCTACGTCTTTTGCAACTCGATCCCCTGATCGAAAATGTCTCGGCTGAACTCTCAACGGGTTCTGGACCTGGTACCAGTTTAGTCATTGTTGATGTTATTGAAGCAAACACTTGGAGTTACCAACTGTTTGCTAACAATGGACGTTCCCCTAGTGTGGGTAGCTTCCGGCGTGGGGCGTCTATCACCCAAGCCAACTTACTCGGATTCGGCGATGGCGCAACGCTTAGCTATACGAATACGGATGGTAGCGACGAGATTGAATTTAACTACACCCTACCCGTTAATCCGCGTAATGGCACGGTTAGCTTTAGCTTTAGCAACACCTCTAGTGAGATTATTGAAGATCCATTTAACCTTCTCGATATCCAATCCGACTCCACCAGTTTTGACCTGACGTTTCGTCAACCCCTTCTGGAAACGCCAACCAAAGAATTTGCCTTGGGTTTAACCGCGTCCCGTCGGAATACTCAAACCGTGTTCTTAGAAGACGTAGTGGGAGAAAGAGTGGGTTTTCCCTCTCTCGGGGCTGATGAAGATGGAGAGATTCGCGTTTCCGCCCTGCGATTCTTTCAAGAGTGGACTCAACGAGGGGCAAGTGAAGTCTTTGCCCTACGCTCTCAGTTTAATTTAGGTCTGGGTATCTTTGATGCCACAGTCAATGATGATGAGCCGGATAGTCTCTTCTTTTCCTGGCGGGGTCAAGCCCAGTGGGTGAGACTTTTAGCCCCGGATACATTACTGGTGCTTCGCGGTGATCTTCAACTGGCGGCTCAAGATTTGTTACCCGTTGAGCAGATTGGGCTAGGGGGGCTAGGGAGTGTGCGCGGCTATCGCCAAGATATTCGACTCACGGATAATGGTGCCTTTGCCTCGGCTGAGGTGCGGGTACCGATTTTACGCATTCCTGAATGGGACGGTATTTTACAGGTGACTCCCTTCGTGGATGTGGGTACAACCTGGAATAACGGCGATATTGATGATCCTGATCCCAGTAGTTTGGCATCATTGGGGTTAGGACTACAATGGCAACAAGGCGATCGCATTACAGCTCGCTTAGATTGGGGGATTCCCTTGATTTCAGTTGATTCTGAGGATGATACTTGGCAAGAAAATGGCGTATATTTTTCAATAACGATTAATCCGTTTTGATAATTTTTATCTAATGACTGATCATCCTTTTATTATTTCAACCCAATTTCTAAAAGAACACCTCGATGATCCGCAAGTGGTCGTCATTGATTGCCGTTTTGCCCTTGCTGATCCGCAACAGGGATATAAAGAGTATCAGACGAGTCACATTCCGGGAGCGTATTACTTGGATTTGAACCAAGATCTGTCTGCCCCTGTGGAACGTCATGGCGGGCGTCATCCCTTACCTGATCCCAACCGAATTGCCCAAAAACTTGCTGCGATTGGGGTCAGATTCGGTGAAACCTTAGTCGTGGCTTATGATGATTCCCGTTTTGCGTTTGCGGCGCGTCTGTGGTGGTTACTGCGTTACCTGGGACACGATCGCGTGGCGGTACTAGATGGGGGCTGGGGTGCATGGCAATCCCAAGGGTATCCGGTAACCGATGCGATACCGGAACCTCAACCGGGGCAGTTTGTGCCGCAAGTGCGCTCTGAGTGGGTGGTTGATATCAACGGGGTCAAAACCCGGAAAGAGTTACCGGAAGTGGCTTTGGTTGATTCACGGGCACGCGATCGCTATTTAGGAGAGCATGAACCGATTGACCCCGTTGCGGGTCATATCCCTGGAGCCATTAATTACCCTTGGCAAGAGGTGACTAATGCTCAAGGTTATCTCCACTCCCCCAATCAGCAAAAACAGCGATGGCAGGATATCCAAGATAAATCAGACATTATTGTTTATTGTGGCTCTGGAGTCACCGCCTGCGTGAATCTCTTATCTCTGGAATTAGCCGGAACAGGAAGGGGTAAGCTTTATGCTGGAAGTTGGAGCGACTGGTGTTCTTACTTAGCAGAAACCTCTGTTTGACAATCTTCCTTCTTCTAGATTCTATGGAACTTGCATTCCATAAACACCAAGGTAGAAGTTCCATCTCTCGCCTAGGCGTGACTTTCCTGATACCCCACGGTAGAATTATGCTTATATCAGTATATTCATAAAAAACCATGTAATATTATCACACTTGTTGACTTAAATGCAAGCAAACTTGCTATGACTGGCGATTCATCCTCAACTAACTCTGATCGGGTATAGTTGGGGGTGAATCGCCGAAGTCGATAAAGTACATCTACAGCGAATGGGTTGGTGTTATTCTCAACCCTGAGAATAGCTTGAAGATAGCTCCCTGTCTACGTCCTATCGAGTTGCTAAGGTTTTCTAAAGCAGAGAGAAATCTAGTGACATGAGTTTCTTTGCCAGGAGATTGAACTTGGAGGTGAGAGAGTAAGACAATTTAGATGGCGCTAAAACGCTTAGGAATTACGCCGATAGACTAACTATCAGCCAATATTTAGATTAAAATTGCTAAAATAAGAAGTTCACTTAAATTTCCCAAAACTATTAGGTCTGAGTTTATATGCCTTGCTCGATGAACCGTATTTCTATTTTTGTTGATGGGAATAATATGTTCTATGCTCAACAAAAAAATGGCTGGTTCTTTGATCCAAAGCGGGTCTTAGAATATTTTAGAAAAGAACCCCATATTGTTCTGGTTAATGCATTTTGGTATACCGGATTAAAAGATCCTCAAGATCAGCGCGGATTTAGAGATGCCTTAATTAGCCTAGGTTACACCGTCCGAACTAAAATTTTAAAAGAGTATTATGATGATAGTTCGGGTCGCTACTCCCAAAAAGCTAATCTTGATATAGAAATTGTTGTTGATATGTTTAATACTGTAGAACAGTATGACCGAGTTATTCTGTTTAGTGGAGATGGTGATTTTGAACGAGCAATCGAGTTGCTGCGTTCAAAAAATACTCACATTACAGTCGTATCAACGGAAGGAATGATTGCTAGAGAATTAAGAAATGCTACAGATCGGTATATCGACTTAAATGATATACGTGATTATATCGAGAAAACGGATTCTTGATTAATCACACAAACTAGCCCTTATGATTTAACTCATTGAAGATTAACGAGTTCTGACTGGAGACAATCAAATGAACACACAACCCAATCGAATTATTATTTTTGATACCACGCTGCGCGATGGCGAACAGTGTCCTGGAGCCACATTAAATGTAGAGGAGAAACTAACGATCGCACGGCAACTAGCACGACTCGGTGTGGATGTGATTGAAGCCGGGTTCCCGTATGCCAGTGTCGGTGACTTTGAGGCGGTGCAAAAGATTGCCCAAACTGTAGGCGTAGAGTCAGGACCGACAATTTGTGGGTTAGCCCGAGCCACTCGTCAGGATATTGAAGCCGCAGCCAAAGCCCTCAAACCCGCTGCCCATGGGCGAATTCATACATTTATCGCCACATCTGATATTCATCTAAAATATAAACTGAAAAAGACTCGACCAGAGGTATTGGCGATCGCAGAGGAAATGGTGGCGTATGCCAAATCCTTTGTCGAGGATGTGGAGTTTTCCCCCGAAGACGCAGGGCGTTCTGATCCAGAGTTTCTCTACGAAGTGCTAGAACGTGCGATCGCGGCGGGGGCGACAACGGTGAATATTCCCGATACCGTGGGCTACACCACTCCCACTGAATTTGGCGCATTGATTCGCGGGATAAAAGAAAACGTCCCCAATATCGACCAAGCGATTATCTCCGTTCATGGTCACAATGACCTAGGATTAGCCGTTGCCAACTTCCTGGAAGCCGTGAAAAATGGGGCGCGACAGTTAGAATGTACGATTAACGGTATCGGTGAACGAGCCGGAAATGCTGCCTTAGAAGAACTCGTCATGGCATTGCACGTTCGGCGGCAATTCTACAACCCCTATTTTGGACGCCCTGCGGAGTCAGAGGAAGCCTTAACCAATATTGACACGCGCCAGATTTACAAAACCTCGCGGTTAGTATCGAATTTAACCGGAATGTTAGTACAACCGAATAAAGCAATTGTCGGCGCAAACGCTTTTGCCCACGAATCGGGAATTCACCAAGATGGTGTCCTCAAAAATAAGTTGACTTATGAAATCATGGATGCCAAGTTAATCGGCTTAACTGATAATCAGATTGTCTTGGGTAAGCATTCCGGGCGCAACGCCTTCCGCAACCGTCTGAAGGAATTGGGGTTTGATCTGTCCGAGACGGAGTTGAATAAGGCATTTGTCCGCTTTAAAGAAGTGGCGGATAAGAAAAAAGACGTATCCGATTGGGACTTAGAAGCACTGGTTAACGACGAAATCAGCCAAGTTCCCGAACTCTTCCATCTGGAATTAGTTCAGGTATCTTGTGGGGATCACGCTCGTCCTACGGCTACCGTAACCTTACGCACCCCAGAAGGTGAAGAATTGATGGATGCGGCGATTGGAACCGGTCCAGTGGATGCAGTGTATAAAGCGATTAACCGCGTGGTGAATGTTCCGAATGAACTGATTGAATATTCGGTGCAGTCAGTGACAGCCGGGATTGACGCCCTAGGGGAAGTTACCATTCGCCTACGTTATAACAGTCGTGTCTTTTCCGGTCATGCTGCCAATACCGATATTATTGTGGCATCAGCCCAAGCCTATGTGAATGCCCTGAACCGACTCTATGCTTGGTTACAGGGGCAAGGTCAAGAAAGTCGCGATCGCGAGACAGATAAAGCGGTAGCCTCAGTTTAATCTATCCTTACCAGATCCCCGACGTCTTGAAGATACTGCTGGCGAATTGGAAAAACCTAACCCCCCAGCCCCCTTCCCAACCCCCCTCGTTCCCCCCTACCCCCCTCGTTCCCCCCTACCCCCCTCGTTCCCC
>CAKZMA010000258.1 GCA_937127375.1 uncultured Coleofasciculus sp.
GGGAAAATGTAAAGTTTTGGTAACGAATAATTAGAATTGTCACCGATTTAATTAAAGGTAAAAATCGATACAATTCTCCATCAGTACAGTAGGTTAGTATTCAAAGGGACATTGTGAAAAGCAATAGTCAAATGTTTAGCATTTGCCTCAATCGTGCATTTGACCTATCATTGCTTTATGCAGCTTCATTGAATACCAGGGATTCGCGCTCAGGGTGTTTGCTTTTGTCACTTCCCCAGGTTTTAATTAAACAGGGAAGAATTGAGAAATCTTAAACAGAATAATTAATCCAGATGGTCATAGAATGATTAATTGATCACGTCAACAACAAAAAGCAACGTTTAAAGGATTATTGGACAGTAGAGAGGCACTTAACGGGATAACATTTCGGGAACATCAGTAATGAGCGAATTCAACCAGTCAGTGATCAGATCTGGTACGACGATCCGTGTTGGTATTTTACATTCTTTAAGCGGCACGATGGCGATTAGCGAAGCCTCATTAAAGGATGCGGAACTGATGGCGATCGCGGAAATTAATCAAGGGGGTGGTGTCTTAGGACATCAGATAGAACCCGTGATCGAAGATGGCGCATCGGAATCGGCGACGTTTGCGATCAAAGCCAGAAAGTTGATCGAAAAGGATCAGGTTGCCACAATCTTTGGCGGGTGGACTTCTGCAAGTCGCAAGGCGGTTTTACCCATCTTAGAAGAACTTAATGCCCTGATGTGGTATCCGGTTGAATATGAAGGACTCGAATGTTCTCGCCACATTTTTTATACGGGGATTTGTCCGAATCAACAAGTCGGTCCAGCGGTGGATTGGTTGTTGAACCATAAGGGAAAACGCTTTTATCTGATTGGATCTGATTATGTTTTTCCCCGAACTGCGAACAAGTTAATTAAGGCGCAGCTTAAACAGCAAGGGGGGAGTTTAGCCGGGGAAGAGTATGTTCCCTTAGGGATGACCGAGTTTGGTGATTTGATCGCTAGAATTAAAGAAGCTAAACCGGATGTGGTCTTTAATACCCTGAATGGGGACAGTAATTTAGCTTTTTATCAACAGTATCAAGAAGCCGGAATCACGGCAGCGGATATTCCTATCTTAGCGGTGAGTATCGCTGAAGAAGAACTACGGCGAATTGGCGGAAGGATCGCGGCGGGTCATTACGCCAGTTGGAGTTATTTTCAGAGTATTAATACCCCGAAAAACCGCGAATTTGTCCAGAATTTTCAGGCACGTTATGGTCAAGAACGGGTGACCAGTGATCCGATTGAGTCGGCGTATACCCAGGTCTATCTCTGGAAACAAGCCGTAGAAAAAGCAGGTAGCTTTTATGTGGAATCAGTGCGAGAAGCGGCGTATGGGCAAACGTTTGCAGCGCCGGGAGGGAAGATTCGGATTGAGACAAATAACCATGTCAGCAAACATTGCCGGATTGGTAAGATTTTGGAGGGTGGTCAATTTGAAATTGTCTTTACCAGTGTCGGACGCCTTAAACCTCAGCCTTGGTTGGGAATTGAAAAGTTAAGTAATCAGATCTCACCCGTGGTCATTGATATGCTGGCAGAGGTGTCCCAATCGATTCAATATAACTGCCAACTGGAACAAAAGTCCCGTGAATTAGAAGCGGCGATGGCGCAACTGGTGACGACGAATGAAAAGTTACAACGCACTCAAGACCAATTATTGCAAGCCGAAGCCCAATTTCGCGAGTTACAAGATCAAGAAAAACTGTTGAAGCGTCGCTTGTCGAGTCAAATTCGCAGTTCTTTGGAATTAGAACAGATTTTGAAGACGGCAGTGAGTGAAATTTGTAGTTTATTACATATCGATCGCTGCCAGTTTTTGTGGTATCACCCCTACGGGACTCCGCCTCGCTTTGAACGTATGGAAGCGGCGGGAAAGTTAAGTGAAAATAAGGGAGTGCAATGGAATACAGCAGACGAACTTTTGCCGGATTTCCCGTCAATAATTCAGCAGCAATCGTTGCTACGGATTGATGATATTGCCAACGATAACCAGCTTAATGGTAAGACTCGCGATCGCTTACTGGATGATGGACTACAAGCCTTACTCATTGTACCCCTACATACTCGCAGCAATAAAATTGGCGTGGTGGTTTGTGAACATTATCAGGAGAGTCGCTACTGGAGTGAACAGGAGGTTGAATTAATTGTTTCGGTAGTTGATCAACTATCGAGTGCCATTGATCAAGCTGAACTGTATGCCCATAGTCGCACAACCGCCGCGTTAGCCACCGCGCAAGCGGAACAACTGAAGCAAGCGTTGCATGATTTAAAAGCCTATCAAGCGCAGTTAGTGCAGACAGAAAAAATGTCTACATTAGGGACATTAGTCGCCGGGGTAGCCCATGAAATTAATAATCCCACCAGTTTTATTTACGGTAATCTCCACTATGCCAAAGAATACACCGAAGATTTATTAGAAATGCTGCGGTTGTATCAAGAGTATTATCCTGAACCCGCACCTGAAATTCAAGATCATGCCCAAGCAATTGAATTAGAGTTTCTCCTCAAAGACTTGCCTAAAACTCTGGGTTCCATGGAGATTGGGGCGGAACGGATTCGTCATTTAGTGTTAAGTTTGCGGAATTTCTCGCGTTTGGATCAAGCCCAAATGCAACCGATGGATATTCATGAGGGGATGGAGAGTACGTTACTATTATTGCGGAATCGGCTAAAAGGGAATGGTCACAACCCAGAGATTGAATTAGTCAAAGAGTATGGGGAGTTGCCCTTAGTTAAGTGCTATCCGTCGCAGCTTAATCAAGTGTTTATGAATCTCCTGGGTAATGCAATTGATGCGTTAGAGGAAGTTGTCGCCCGGAATGAGACAAATTTTTCGCCGATGATTCGGATTCAGTCAGAAGCGCCATCGGCTGATTATGTGCGGGTGAGAATTAGTGATAATGGATCAGGGATGACGGATGATGTGAAGTTAAAGTTATTTGATCCGTTTTTTACGACTAAGCCGATTGGGAAGGGGACAGGATTGGGGCTTTCGATTAGTTATCAGATTGTCGTGGATAAGCATAAGGGAATTTTGCAATGTCACTCTACTCCTGGACAAGGAACTGAGTTTATTATTGAGATTCCGGTGCGACAAAATCGTGAAGTTGCCGTGAGTCAGGAGATGAATATTCGGCTGAAGGCTCAAACCCATTAAGGAGTTGAAGCGGATATGATAGAACGGGGCGGTTAGAAACCGCAGCGACACAAACTAAACCTGCCTGCGCGGGTTTCATCTAGCTGGAGGTTCCCCGAAGTGCGATTGAGCGAAGCTCAGCGCCAAAGGCGATCACATTTCTGGTGACAAATCCAGGATTAACCATCTGTAGGGGCGACCCGCTGGCATCAATTAAAAACTCCCATACATTCAATTGGGTTGGGTCGCCCTCTCCTATTCATTTGGCTAATTAATGCTAAAACAACAGCAGCCTTTCAGTTCTACTAGCTGAGTGATTTCCTTCTCTTGATGATTCTCTGTGGAGTTGCACTGAATTCAAGTTTCAGTTGCCTTGCTCCCCATTGACTAGCTTAGGAAATATCAGCGTTCAAATGGTTTGCTGCTGTTGTTTTTAGATGAGACAGATTTATTGATTTAGCCAGCGTTTTTACCTCTTCTTTTGAATCTAAACGTTGCTTTTGTATCTGTCTGATGAAGCTTTATTTGCTTCATAGTTCTACTTTAGCACCTTTGATTGAAAGGACAAGGGAATGATACGTAAGTTTACTTTTATGGAGTAAAATGTGAAGTTTGATTAATTCTTTCCCGATTTGGATATGCTTGACAGACCACCAGGAGCAGAGGAGAGCCTCCTCGCGATCGCGGTTTCTCCCTTCCTGAAACACTTGCTTACATCTGAGCTGAGAGGAGAGGGCGACCCGATCAAATTGAGTGGACTACAATTGTTAATTAATGCAAGCGGGTCGCCCCTACCAGGTATATTTATATTGACAAAATGCAAAAGTTACGCTTACTTGACTGTCGAACTACAATCTGTCTAAAAGATAAAGTAAGTTCAGAATGCTTGCAAATCAA
>CAKZMA010000259.1 GCA_937127375.1 uncultured Coleofasciculus sp.
CGATGACTATCTGACCAAACCATTTACCGCTAAAGAACTTCTTAGCGCGATCGCGACTCGTTTGTCAAAGCAGATGGCAATTCAGCAGCAGTCTGAAGCCAAGTTGGATGAGCTACGCAGTAATATCACCTCGGCTTTACCCAGAGAACTGCAAACTCCCCTAAATAGTATCGTTGGTACATCACATACACTGCTAGCGGACTATATTGAAGCCGCATCTGTCAGATCGATGATCGAAGATATTCAAGCGTCTGGACAGCAATTATCTCGGTCGATTCAAAACTTTTTACTTTATGCTGAATTAGAATTAGCCGAAACCTCCAGTGAACGGCGTCGAACCTTTCAAACATATCAAACGCGATTTTCATCAGCAATTATTTCCGCTCAAGCGATTGCCAAGGCGCGAGAGTTCAATCGAGAATCTGATCTACTACTAAATTTAACCGATACCGCTGTACAAATGGCAGCACCTCGACTTCAGAAGTTAGTTTTTGAACTTGTCGATAATGCTTTTAAATTTTCCCCCGATGGCACGTCTGTTACTGTCACCAGTGTGGTTAAAAAAAATCGACTGGTCTTGGCAATTAGTAATCAAGGGACAGGAATGACTGCAGAACAAATTGTCCAAGTGGGAGGCTATATGCAGTTTGAGCGCAAACTCTATGATCAGCAAGGTTCCGGATTGGGGTTAACAATTGCTAAACGCCTTACTCAATTGCATGGGGGTGAATTCGTCATTGAAAGCGTTCAGGATAAGCAAACTATTGTTACTGTTTCATTACCCGTTTCGAGATAATTGATGCTGTAATTGAATGGAACGCAAACAATATAGCATTACCCTCTGCAATAGTGGAATTATTCAGCCAGACAGGGAATATTTAGGTTGGTTTACTGGTATAAACCCAACCCAAATATTCACCATTTTAGCAGCGACGTCAAGTTACTCCAAACCTGAATCAATTGTCTCTAAGAATGACTAGCTGTGGGGTTAGCTACATACTTAAAGTCGGGTGCAGAATTCCACGGCTTATCACCTTGTTGAGGGTTGCCGTCTGACTCTGTTGATAAGTTATAGTACAGATCAACAGTGCTATCAGGTTCGATATTGCCAAACATGGGATCAGTGAGTTTACCCATAGAATCTAACGCATTCATAAACATCTTAGTGTGGGAAATTTCGCGGCTAAGTAAGTGTACTAGCGTCTCTTTTGTCCCCGGATCAGGTGCTAGTTTAATGAGTGATTCGTAGGTTTGACGAGCGCCTGCTTCTGCGCCTATATTTGCTCGTAAGTCGCGGACAATATCGCCACCTTCATTAATATAGGTAGCCGTCCAAGCAGAGCCTTGACTATCTAAGAAATGAGGACCCATTCCCCGTACTGCAAAGAGCGTACTTTTATACGCATCAGTCTGGTCAACATTTTTGGTGTGAGATTCAATTAGTTTGCCAATCATCTCTAAATGGCTAAATTCCTCAACCGCGATATCTTGCAGCATATTCCGAATGGAGGGATTTTCACAGTGAAAAGACTGCACCCAGTACTGTAGAGCAGCAGTGAGTTCACCTGTAGCGCCACCGAATTGTTCTAACAAGAGTTGGGCAAATTGGGGATGTGCTGTCTCGATATTAACGGGTTGAATGGTTTCCTTTTTGTGGAAAAACATAATTTTTTTTGAGTATAGCTATAGAGGCAAAACCTGCCTGCCCAGTCATCAATCAACTGAGCTTAAATACCACAGTAATCAATAAAATTGAATCCCACCTTAACCTAAAGATAGAAACTACTGTAGAGATTGTTTTGAATTGAATCAACAATACACCTAAAAAAATATGCCTTAAGCAATAGACATCCTCCATCTGACTCGAATTAATCGTCTGGCTTAGGTGGATACTTCAGTCAGAAAATAGGCTTTTATCAGATGTCTGTAGTAACCTACCCATAATGGGTTCAGCGTGGCGGAAATAAAGTGAGTCCTTACGCCTTACCGGAATTTCTTCCTTTATCGCCTTGAATTGTTGTACTTTACTTTGTAGGGAGAAAGAAAGACTCCCTAGTGCAGCATGGCAGAAATAACTGACCAGCTCACATCTCCCCCAGCTTATCCCTTGTCCGCCACTCCCCTGCTGAACTTATGAGCCTGCGCCAGAAAACCCTACTCCTGATTGGTCTCACCCTTGCGGGTTTAATCGGTGTCCTCTACGCCAGTCTATCGCTAATTTTAATCCGTAGTTTCGCGCAAATCGAGAAACAACATGCGTATCGTAATGTGCGACGGGTACAGGAGGCGTTATTCGATGAATTAGATAGTTTAGCTGTTTTAGCGGCTGATTATGGTGAGTGGGATGATACTTATGCGTTTATTGAAGATACCAGTCAAAATTATATTCAAGAGAATCTATCAGATACAAATTTAACGAATATTAACCTCAACCTGGCTTTATTCTTTAACCGCCAAGATGAATTGGTTTTTGGTAAACATTTTAATTTAGCTCAGCAGCAAGAAATCCCCATTCCTACTCCCTTAATCCAACAACTGAATTCCGATAATGTTCTACTACAGCATCCTGATACAACCAGTAGTATTACAGGGTTAATTCTCTTACCCCAGGGACCGTTAATGATTGCCTCAAATCCCATTCTTACCAACGAGGAAACTGGTCCCATGCGGGGGTCTTTGATTATGGGTCGTTACCTGAATGACCAGCGCGTTGAGGCGTTAGCGGAACTCACCCAACTCAATCTTAAGGTCTATCGGCTCGATAATACCCAATTACCAGCTAAATTACAGACGGTGCAGTCTAGCCTATCTGAACAGGAGTCCCAACCCAATCAGGCTCCCATCTTAATCCAGATTATAAGTCGGGAGGCGATCGCAGGCTATACTCTCCTCCGCGATATCTATGGTCAACCCGCCTTACTCGTCCAAATCGATATCCCACGAGAAATCTATCAACAAGGTCGTGTTAGTCTACGTTATCTTATTTTATCTCTCTTAGGTTTAGGGATTCTTTTTAGTGTTGGTACTCTTTTCCTATTGGAAAAAATGGTACTGTCTCGCCTAGCAAAACTGAGTACAAACGTACATGAAGTTGGCACAAGTAATGACCTATCGCTACGAGTTAGCGCCAAGGGGAATGATGAATTAACCCACCTGGCACAAACAATAAACTCGATGTTAGACGCCTTAGAGTCTTCTACCAAAAACCTGGTTGCTGAACGAGAAAAGGCAGAAAATCTCCTTCTGAATATCTTACCGGAATCTATTGCCAAACGCCTGCAAAAAGACTCGGATACGATTGCCGATAGTTTTGAAGAAGTCACGGTTCTCTTTTCCGATATTGTAGACTTTACTCGCCTATCAGGAGAAATCTCACCCACCGAACTGGTCAATCTCCTCAATGAGATTTTCTCGCGGTTTGACCGTTTAGTAGAACTCCATGGCTTAGAAAAAATTAAAACGATTGGCGATTCCTACATGGTTGTCGGTGGCTTACCCTTACCGCGTCAGGATCACGCTGAAGCCGTTGCCGAATTTGCCCTGGATATGCAACAGGAAATTGATGCGGTTAATGCCCAACAAGGGCACGCTTTCATGATGCGTATTGGCATTCACAGTGGTCCAGTCGTCGCTGGGGTGATTGGGTTGAAAAAGTTTATTTATGATTTGTGGGGCGATACGGTTAATACAGCTAGTCGTATGGAATCCCATGGTCTTCCGGGTTATATTCAGGTTTCTGATGCCACGTATGAACATTTAAAGGATAAATATGTTTTTCAAGAACGCGGTTCAATTTCCGTCAAAGGCAAGGGAGAAATGACGACATACTTTCTCAAAGAGCGTAAGACAGAATGAATAGGGGAGTCGCATAATGGTGTTAAGCTGTCATGCATTTAAATTGGGAATGGGTAGCGAGCAAGATGCAAAGCCTGCGGCATGGCTTCGCTAAACGCACTACAAGGATTTCGTCCTTATTGATATTAAGGTTTAAATGCCGAACAGCTTATAGGCTGCACTAAGCTTAACACCTACCTTGTCTCTCTTATCTTGTAAACTGATGCTATTGCTGTTGGGTTTCACTGGCGTTCAACCCAACCTACGCTTTAACTGTTCTGTTCCCTGTTCCCTGTTCCCTAATAAATCAATCAGCCATCAACAACCAAAAGCCGGTATACGTCATTCCCGAATCATCCGGTTGCACCAACAAAAAATGCAATCCCTGACTCGTTTGCTTGCGCTGTTCATACAACCTCGCCGCTGCCGCTACTTCTTTATCTTCAAAGGTTGCCATTACCCAGCGTTCCACTAATCCGGCTTCTAAAATTAAC
>CAKZMA010000260.1 GCA_937127375.1 uncultured Coleofasciculus sp.
CTCAACAATTTAGGATTCGTTTACCGCGCCCTGGGACAAGAACAGAAAGCCAAGAAGTTTTTTGAGCAGTCTGAAGCTATTCAACAAGAGATAGGGATGGATTAGGATAAAGAATAGAACAATTAAGCGATCGCTACTTCTCGCCTCCCCCTGAAAAGTCTCTAGAATTCCTCTCTCGTCTGGGATAGCGATCGCACTCCCTCCCCCAACCCGTCAAACCCCAACCCAGACAGCGTTTCAGGTTTCGGGTAAGGTAGCGATCGCTCTACCCAACCTACATCTGACGTGCGCCCGATTTAACACCATGTCAAGTTGATGGTATAACTTTCCCAAAAATATAGCGTGGGTTATAAAAACAATCGTAGGGACGACCCGCCGTACCCAATTAACACAACCTAACCCTGAATTTGATCGGGGGGACCCTGTATCCGGTATCAGTAATGCTCCAACTCTCCATTGAGACAGGGGCGAGTCGATATAGGTTAATTCTCGCACCGAACATTGATGCAGCGACTCGCCCCTACAGCCCCTACAACCCCTACAACCCCTACAACCCCTACAACCTAGGCGATCATCTCTTCTTTTAAATAAAAAATATTCTCCTATTATAACACCAAACTGATTTGAATGGGTAGGGATTATCCCCACATTTTCTCGAAAAATCACCCAACCTTGACATTAAAAATATTTGTAAAGAAGTAGATTGACTTCTCCAAAATTTGCTGATTTAATATCCATGGAGTTACGATAGAGATAGACAGTTAGAGAGAGCGGTAAACGTCCAGGCTAAATAGACCGCAAGGAATAGATTTAGTTAGGATAAACCTTACTGTTCTTCCTATAGACCCATGACTAGAGTCAAGAGCCTGAGGTACACATAAAACGCTACGAGTTTTTAGTAGAACCAAAACCACCTTAGACTGTTGACCAAAATTTCTCAAAAAATGGTCAGGGCTACGTCTAACGTTCAAAAGTTTGCACAAAAAAAGAGGTAAATAATGCCTATGGTTGGGATAATTGAACCTAACACATCTACACAAAAGCATGAGACAGCTAGTGCCTTATGCGAACAATGGCAGAATTTTAATCCCGGTAAATGGACGAATGAAATTAATGTCCGGGATTTCATCCAAAAGAATTATACCCCATACACACAAAACGACTCTTTCCTTGCCGGAGCAACGGAACGGACGAAAACCCTCTGGCAAAACGTCGGCGATTTGATGCAGCAAGAGCGGGAAAAGGGTATTTTAGATGTCGATACCAAAGTCCCCACCAGTATCACCGCCCATGCACCGGGTTATATTGATCAAAACCTGGAACAAATTGTCGGCGTACAAACCGATAAACCGTTAAAACGGGCAATTATGCCCTTGGGTGGTATCCGAGTTGTCAAGAAATCCCTCGAAGCTTACGGCTATCAGCTTGATCCCCAAACAGAAGAGATTTTCACCAACTATCGCAAAACCCATAATGATGGGGTGTTTGATGCTTATACACGGGAAATGCGGAAAGCGCGACATTCTGGGATCATTACGGGGTTACCGGATGCCTATGGTCGGGGTCGAATTATTGGTGACTATCGTCGGGTAGCATTGTATGGGATCACCCGTTTAATTGCTGATAAAAAACAGCAGCAAGATTCTCTAGAATTCGATGCGATTGATGAGTCTGTTATCCAGCAACGGGAAGAAATTTCTGAACAAATCCGGGCGCTAAGCGAACTGCAAGACATGGCGGCTAGCTATGGCTGTGATATTAGCCGTCCGGCGGCAAATGCCCAAGAAGCAGTACAGTGGACGTACTTTGGCTATCTGGGTGCGGTGAAGGAACAAAATGGCGCGGCGATGTCCTTGGGACGGGTGTCTACGTTCCTGGATATTTATGTGGAACGGGATTTAAATAACGCCAAGCTTAACGAATCCGAAGCGCAGGAACTAATTGACCATTTCGTGATGAAACTGCGGCTGGTGCGCTTCCTGCGGGCACCGGCTTATAATGAACTGTTCTCCGGTGACCCGGTTTGGGTAACCGAAGCCATTGGCGGAATGGGTGAAGATGGTCGTCCGTTGGTGACCAAGACCAGTTTCCGTTTCTTGCATACGCTTAATAACCTCGGTCCTGCACCAGAACCAAATTTAACGGTTCTGTGGTCAGAACGGCTACCGATTAACTTTAAGCGGTTCTGCGCCAAGGTATCGGTAGAAACCAGTTCGATTCAGTACGAGAACGATGACCTGATGCGATCGCACTATGGTGATGATTATGGCATTGCCTGCTGTGTATCGGGAATGCCGATTGGCAAACAGATGCAGTTCTTTGGCGCACGGGTTAACCTAGCGAAAGCCTTACTCTATGCGATTAATGGCGGTAAGGATGAAAAAGCGGGCGAACAAATCGGTCCGGAACTGGCAGCGATTACCTCAGAGTACCTTGATTATGACGAGGTGATGGGGAAATTCGACCAAATGATCGAGTGGTTGGCGAAACTCTACGTCAATACCTTGAATGTGATCCACTATATGCACGATAAATATTGTTATGAGCGTTTGGAAATGGCGCTACATGACCGGGATGTTTATCGGACAATGGCATGTGGGATTGCTGGCTTGTCGGTGGTTGGCGATGCGTTATCGGCGATTAAATATGCCAAGGTGAAAGTTATTCGCAATGACCAGGGTCTCGCCGTAGACTATCAGGTAGAAGGAGATTATCCCAAGTTTGGCAATAACGATGATCAGGTGGATGACATTACTGCCAACCTGGTAAAAGCGTTTATGGATAAAGTCCGCAAGAATAAGACTTATCGTGGCGCTGTTCCTACCCAGTCGATTCTGACGATTACCTCCAATGTAGTGTACGGGAAGAAGACCGGAAGTACCCCCGATGGGCGCAAAGCTGGGGAACCCTTTGCCCCAGGTGCGAACCCGATGCATGGTCGTGATAGCAATGGCGCGATCGCAGCCTTGGCTTCAGTGGCGAAACTACCGTATGAACATGCCCAAGATGGGATTTCTTATACGTTTTCCATTGTGCCGCAAGCGTTGGGTAAGACGGATGAGGCGAAGGTGACTAACTTGGTGGGAATGCTGGATGGGTATTTCCATGATGAGGGTCATCATATCAATATCAATGTCTTCAATCGCGATACCCTGCTGGATGCGATGGATCATCCTGAGAAATACCCGCAGTTAACGATTCGGGTATCGGGTTATGCGGTGAACTTTATTAAGTTAACCCGCGAACAGCAACTGGATGTGATTAACCGCACATTCCACGAACGGATTTAGCGACATCCTAGAGCGTAGGGTGGGCAATGCCCACCCCCTGACACGGCAAAGCGAAGTTAACACTCAGTCGGGGCGGGTTTAGTTACATCTGGGTGCTTTCGTAAACGATAGTCATCAAACCCGCCCCTACACATTCCTCTGGGCGGGTTTAGTTACATCTAGGTGCTTTCGCTTTCGTAAACGATAGTCATCAAACCCGCCCCTACAAACTCAAAACTAGAACTATGGTAATGCAATCATCAATTTCTCAATCCCCAATCGCCACTCCTAAAACCTCTGTAACTGGACGCATTCACTCCTTAGAAAGCTGCGGTACAGTAGATGGTCCGGGTATCCGCTTTGTTATTTTTACCCAAGGCTGTCCGCTGCGTTGTCTCTATTGTCACAATCCGGATAGTCGCTGTATCCGTGAAGGTCAGGAGATTACTGTTGATGAACTGATGACCCAGATCCCAAAGTATCGTTCCTACATGCGCTTTTCCGGCGGCGGCGTTACCATAACAGGGGGTGAACCCTTGATGCAGCCGAAGTTTGTCCGCGAAATTTTCCGACGCTGTCAAGACCAAGGGATTCATACCGCCCTAGATACGTCTGGTTATGTGAACTTAGATGTGGCTAAACCTGTGCTGGATCATGTTGATTTGGTCTTGTTGGACATCAAATCCTTTGATCCCAAAATTTATTTTAAGATTACCAACGTTTCCCTAGAACCAACACTCGCGTTTGCCCAGTATCTGAGTGAGATTCAAAAGCCGACCTGGATTCGCTTTGTCCTAGTTCCCAATTTATCCGATAACCTAGAGAGTATCGAGGGATTAGCCCAGTTTGTCTCTAGCTTGGGCAATGTGGAAAAAGTCGAAGTTCTGCCGTTTCACAAAATGGGAGAGTATAAATGGCAACAGCTAGGGTATGACTATCAGCTTAAAGACACGCCCTCGCCAACGCCCCAACAGGTGCAGCAGGTTATGGACATTTTTCAAAGACAGGGGCTGAACGTGCAGTAAGATTGAGGTGTAGATTATGGATGGGAAAGAAAATCTCTATTTATGTATGGGTTCAGCCTGTCATCAATT
Organism: uncultured Coleofasciculus sp.; assembly: GCA_937127375.1. GTDB lineage: Bacteria > Cyanobacteriota > Cyanobacteriia > Cyanobacteriales > Coleofasciculaceae > Coleofasciculus. The sequence continues at coordinate 4,364 of CAKZMA010000260.1, forward strand.
GGGTGTTTATGAAGTATTACCCAAAATTCAGGCGTTGATTAGCACCTACAATTTGGAGGATAAAGTTGAATTAAAGGGTTCCTTTTGTTTGGAAACCTGTAGCGCTGGTATTGTGATGAAGTTTAAGGATAAATTTTTTGTGAATATCAATGCGAATAATGTTGAGCAAAAGTTTAAACAAGAGATTCTGCCTTGTATCCAATGATATATAGCGACAGGATTAGATTCGTCACTATATGGGCGATGAGAGGGGAGAGGGGACAGGGGACAGGTAAAGGGAACTAGACGTTTCACTTAACCTGGCAATAGCAGCTTGAAGAATAAATACTATGACAAGTAACGATAAGAGTTTGTGGGAATTATTGTGGCAGTATGACCCAAATGGTTTGATTGTCGTGGATAAAGATATGACGATTAAGTTGGTCAATCCTGCCTTTTGCAAAATGTTTAATGTGGAACAGGAGGTGGCTATTGGTGAGTCCGCCTCCACTATTTTGACAGATGTCAGTGATTTTCAACGAGTCTGGGATCATGATGAGGTGATTCAGGGGAAGGAAAAAGAGTACGCTAATCACCAACTTTATGTCAGAGAAGTTATTTTCCCGATTAAAGAGGAAAATATAATTGCAGCTATTTTGGTGAATATGAGTTATGAGTTACAGCGTAAGCGAGAATTGATAAAAGTTAAGCGAGAAACGGTGGAAAAGGTTAATGAGGTGGTGGATAATCAAATGAAAGTTGTCCAAGAAATTGCGGGGATATTGGGAGAAACAACGGCAACGACGAAGGTGAGTCTATTGAAGATTATTCAAATGGTGGAACAGGAGATGGGGTAGAAGATAGGTTAGGAAGCAGGGGAAGCAGGGAAGGCATGTAGAGACGTAGCATGCTACGTCTGGAAGCAGGGGAGCAATGTAGAGACGTAGCATGTTACGTCTGGGAGCAGGGGAAGAAGTCGTTTAACTATATAATATAACAGCTTATGAGCCGTGATCATTTTCTAGATATCTATGATTTAAGCTTAAATAAAAAGGGAGAGGAACTATGTGGCGACCAGGTTAAGTTTATCAAGACGAAGGATAAAACGACGATTGTTTTATCGGATGGGTTGGGAAGTGGTGTCAAGGCTAATATCCTGGCAACGCTGACGACGGAAATCTTGATCACCATGTTGAATGCCGATCTGCCTCTGACCGAGGTGATCGAAACGGTGATTGGTACGTTGCCTATTTGTAGTGTCCGGAAAATTGCTTACGCCACGTTTACTATAATTCGTATTAATCACAAAACCAATAAATTTAAAGTTATAAACTTTGATAATCCACCCATTTTTCATTTTAGGAAAGGAAAACCTGTCCCTGTTGAAACCCGAACCGAGAAAATCCTGGAGAAAGACATTGTTATTTCAGAAGGGCATTTAGAACGGGGAGATTTCCTGGGGGCGATTAGTGATGGCGTCTTGTATGCGGGGCTGGGTGCGGTCTTAAATTTTGGCTGGGGCTGGGAAAATATTGCCAAATACATTGAAAGCCTATATATTCGGGATACCTACACTGCTCGTAATATTGTCCGCAAAGTGATTGGCGAAACGCACAACCTCTATCAAGGGAAAATTGGGGATGATGCCACGTTTGTGGGCGTCTGTGTGCGGAAGCGTAATGAGTTAATGATTTTTACCGGACCCCCTCTAGATCAACGTCACGATCAGGTTTATGTGGAACGCTTATTAAATTTTGAGGGCAGAAAAGTGATCTGTGGCGGAACCACGGGGAATATTGTGGGCAAATATCTGGGTGAAGAGGTGGAAATGGATATTGCCACGATGCGACCGGATCTGCCGCCGATTGGTAAGTTAAGTCAAATTGACCTGGTAACTGAAGGGATATTAACTATCTCGAAAAGCCTAGAAATCTTAAAAAAATGTAAATGTGATATCGATCGCCTACCGACGGATCGCAATGGTGCAGCGATGCTGGCGAAGGAAATCTTGATGGCGGATTCGGTACTTTTCTTGGTGGGGCAGAAAATTAACGAATTTTACCAAAATCCGCTGTTACCCAAAAACATTTCCATCCGCCGAAATTTAGTAGAAGAGGTAGTGAAGTATCTGCAAAATCATAAGAAAGAAGTCCAGTTAGAATACTGCTAAGTTAGGTCTGTGGAGATCAAGGAAATGATGTTACGGTCTGTAAACATCCAGTCAAGCCTGACGAAGGACAAAGGACATAAGACCAATGACAAATGACCACCATCTGGTGATTGGCTATGGGAATACGCTGCGGCGGGATGACGGTGTGGGTCAAGTTGTGGCAATGGAGGTGCAAAAGTGGGGATGCCTTGGGGTGCGATCGCTTCCCCTGCACCAACTGACTCCAGAATTGGCACAAACCTTAGCGACTGTGGAGGGGGCGATTTTTGTGGATGCTTATCCCGTATCTGGAGAGACAGCCACGGTGCAAGTCTTTCCCCTGCGATCGGAGGATGCTGATACAATCTCGGTCGGGCATCATTGTGATCCGCGATCGCTGTTAGCCTTAGCCCAAGCCCTTTATGATCATTCTCCCTCCGCTTGGCTGGTTACCATCCCCGCTGTTGACTTCGAGTTTGGCGAAACCCTCTCACCCATTGCCCAACAGGGAGTTACCGACGCCCTGATTCATATTCATCGCCTGTTGGCAATACAAGCGGAATCGCCGACTCGAAAATCATCTGGTTGCGTCGAGATGAGGGAGTTGTGAGTTAATTTGGAACTCAGTCTGGGCGGGCGCGAGTCTCATCTGGGTGAGGTAAGAAACGATACAGCAGTTTGCTCTGCTATGCGGTACATTGTCGATCCCCCTAAATCCCCCTT
>CAKZMA010000261.1 GCA_937127375.1 uncultured Coleofasciculus sp.
TATTCACCGATAACTGAGCAACAAAACCCGCCCTGATTCAATTGTGGGGGCGGGTTTCATCACATTCGGGTGGTAAAAAACGATAATTGTCGGTTAAAGCTGCTTCACCTCAGCCACAAGCTTCCCCACAACATCCTTGGCGCTACCAAACAGCATCATCGTCTTATCGCCGTAGAACAGCTCATTTTCAATACCAGCAAAGCCCGCATTCATACTTCGCTTAATCACGATCGCGTGCTTCGCCTTATCCACATCGAGAATTGGCATCCCATAAATCGGACTACTGCTATTGCTACGAGCGGCGGGATTCACCACATCATTGGCACCAATGACGAGGGCAACATCAGTATTATCAAACTGAGGATTGATGTCATCCATATCGTAGAGATAGTCATAAGAGACATTCGCTTCCGCTAAGAGCACGTTCATGTGTCCCGGCATCCGACCGGCAACCGGGTGAATGGCGTATTTGACCTCAACGCCCAGTTTTTCAAGCTGATCGGCTAATTCACGCACTGTATGTTGTGCCTGAGCCACTGCCATACCATAACCCGGAACAACGACCACAGAGCGGGCATAGCCCAACATCATTGCCCCTTCTTCGGCATCAATACTATGGACAACTTTGTCACCGACACCACCTGCGCCACCTGCACCGCCTTTGACTTCACCGCTACCAAAGGCACTAAATAGCACGTTAGGTAAGGAACGGTTCATCGCCTTACACATAATATTGGTCAGGATCAAACCGGAAGCCCCAACTAACGCCCCAGCCACAATCAGCATATCGTTCATCACGACAAAACCTGCCGCGCTCGCCGCTAACCCGGAAAACGAGTTCAGCAGTGAGATCACCACAGGCATATCGCCGCCGCCAATGGGGAGGACAAAGAAAATCCCTAACACTGAGGAGATACCCACCATTGCCAGAAAGATGCTCGTATTGTCCGGTGTCACTAATAGGTAGCCACTACAGACCAAAAAGCTAATCAGGAGTAAGGCATTAAATACTTGCTGCAAGGGAAACTTGACTGGCTTACCCGTAATCAACCCCTGTAACTTGCCAAATGCCACAAAGCTACCGGTGAGTGTAACCCCACCAATTAGCACACCCAGAATCACGGTAATCGTAGATCCTAAGGGTACACCTTGACCCGCATTCAGCAAGCGCCAAAATTCCCCGATCGCGACTAACGCTGAGGCGGCACCACCCAACCCATTCAGCAAGCCTACCATCTGAGGCATGGCAGTCATCGCCACTTTATAGGCTGCCGTCACACCAATGACAGCACCGATGGCGATCCCCACCAAAATCATTTGATAATTTAAGACCTGTTGGTTCAGCAGAGTTGACACCACAGCTAGCAGCATCCCAACGGAAGCCCACACATTTCCTTGGCGTGCTGTCGCTGGTGATCCCAGCTTTTTCAGCCCAAAGATAAATAATCCGGTTGCGACTAAATACGTCAGTTCAATCCCAGTCGGTAGAAAGTCGGTCATGCGCTCACCTCTCTTATTTCTTAAACATTTGCAACATGCGATCCGTAACCAGGAAACCGCCCACCACGTTAACCGTGGCTAGCACGACAGCCACTAAACCCAAAATGACGGTGACATTCCATTCCTTCGATCCGGAGATGAGCAATGCGCCGATGACGGCAATCCCGGAAATGGCATTTGCCCCAGACATCAAGGGAGTATGCAGGGTGGGTGGCACTTTGTTGATCACTTCAAAACCAACAAAGGCGGCTAAGACAAAGACAAATAAACTGGCAATGAATGTGGTGGTCATTTTTTTCTCCTTTTTCGCGGTTCATGGTACTCGCTTCTCTGCCAGTAGGCTACAGGGTAGCGAGATGGGGACAAACCCTTAACCCTGACTTTTTTGGCAGTATGGCACAAACAACTAACCCGCTTCCCCAGTTTCCAGACGTAGCATGCTACGTCTCTACAGGCTCCTCTGCAACCTAGACAGTTGTACTCATTTGAGCCAGAGCATCTTTCACCCGCTGATTGCGAATTTCACCCCCATGGGTAATGCAGGTGTTGTCTACAATATCATCCTCAAAATTGAGTTGTAACTGACCTTCCTTGACCAGATACTGTAATAACGTTGAGATATTCTTGGCGTACATCTGGCTGGCGTGGGTGGGCATGGACGCGGGGACATTGATTGGACCGATAACGGTGACGCCATGACGAACGATATCTTTCCCGGCTTCAGTAACGGCACAGTTCCCCCCTTGTTCAGCGGCGAGATCCACGATCACCGAACCTGGAGTCATTTGCTCAACCATCTCCTCCGTCACCAGTAAGGGGGCTTTTTTGCCGGGAACTTGGGCGGTAGTAATCACCACATCCGATTGCTTGACGTGTTCGGCGATCACCGCTTGGGTACGCTGCTTCGCGGTGTCAGAGACTTCCTTGGCATACCCCCCTTCAGCTACGGTATCTTCTTGGAGATCGACCTCAACAAACTTGGCTCCCAGACTTTGTACTTCTTCCTTAACCGCTGGACGAATATCAAAGGCTTCTACCATAGCACCCAGGCGTCGGGCAGTCGCGATCGCTTGTAAGCCAGCCACGCCTGCACCCAGGATAAACACTTTTGAGGGTTTGATCGTTCCCGCTGCTGTGGTTAACATGGGGAAGAATTTCGGTAACGCGGCGGCGGCAATCAGTACCGCTTTGTACCCGGCTAACCCAGCTTGGGAAGACAGCGCATCCATACTCTGGGCGCGACTGGTACGGGGAATCAACTCCATACTGAAGGCACTCACCTTACGATTTGCCAGTTTCTGGGCAACCTCTGGTTTCCCCAAGGGACTCAGGAAGCTAATTAATGTTGAGCCTTCCCGCATCTGGTTGATTTCATCATCTTTGGGGATGCCCACTTTTACGATCACATCAGCTTCAGCCCAGAGTTTACCTGGATCTGAGACTAGGGTAGCTCCCGCCTCTTCGTAGGCGCGATCGCTAAAAAACGATGCCTCTCCCGCACCGTTTTCCACCCAAATCTCTAAGCCCTGTTTGACTAAACGGGCAACCGTATCCGGAATCAGGGCGACTCGATTTTCGCCCACTTCAATTTCTTTAACCAGTGCTATTTTCATGACAACTCCTT
>CAKZMA010000262.1 GCA_937127375.1 uncultured Coleofasciculus sp.
TTTACTCGCATCTGGGTTAGGGAAGCCACGATAATCGTGAAACCCGCCCCTACACCCTACACCCAGTAGTACCCTCAAGTCCCTTGTCACCCCCTCATACCGAGTGGCGCTCAAACATAGTAGATAGGAAAAGCAGGGGCAGCAGGGGAAGCAGGGGCAGCAGGGGGAGGGAAAGTTATATCTTTGAATGCAACTTGGTATCAGGTCAAAACTATTTCACCGAGTCATGATGCTGTTGCACCACTTGAACCAATCGACCCCCGCAATTTAAAATATCATCGGCTAACTGAACAATCCACAGATTGGGCAGGGCTTGAGGTCTAATGGCTAAAACATTGGCAAGGGCATCGTCCTCTCTACCCACGCCCAATAACTCAGTACAAACAATCAACGCCACCGCCGCCGAACGACTCACTCCAGATTGACAATGGATGAGTAAATCCCCCTGGTTCGACGAAATCAAATTGGTAAATTCGATAATTTGCAGGATATGCTCTACTGTCGGCAAGACATATTCGGGATCATCATGGGGTATATCAATATCATCAAACTCTAATCGCAAATGGTGAGGAATGCGAGTATAACCCGGAGGCGGAGCAACTCCCGGAGAACCAATGGAAATCAGATAGTGAATGGATGACCCTGGCGTCTTCGACCAGAGATATTCACTGGCTTCACTAAATGAACCAATCCAGAGTTTAGGTAAACCCGGAATTTGAATAGAACTCGCCGCCATTGCTGAGATATCCTGCACATCGCGATTCATCGCCCCCTTGAGTTTTTCAATCACCGCCGCTGCTCTATCTCGAACATAAGCATCTTCATCATTAAGCGCTTGTCGAATACCCGCTATCACTGTTGGTGTGCCAATATTTCCCAAGGCTTCCACCACTCTGGTGCGGACAAAGACATCTCCATCGCTAAGTGACTGTAAAATTCCCGCAATGGCCGTTTCAGTGCCAATTTCACCTAATACGGACACAGACGCCGCCCGAACTTCTAAGACAGGATGATAAAGCCCTTCCAGGAGAATAGAAACCGCCTCTTCGCTCGCCAGATTTCCTAAGGCATAGACGGCTTTGGTGTGAATATAAAAGTCTGGGTCATAGAGCGCCCGTTTTAAGTCTTCGAGTGCGGCATCACTTCTGAGTTGTCCTAACGCCCATGTCGCTCTACCGCGAACATAGTGATCCTCATCTTCTCGCAAAACCTGTAGGAGTGGGTCAATTGCCACAGGATTGGCGATACGTCCCAACGCCGTCGCCGCCCGCCAACGGACTTGAGCATCCTCATGGTTTAGGGCGTCCAAGAGTCCCGTAACTGCCTGTTCACTACCGATTTCCCCTAATGCCCACGTTGCCCACTTTCGCACCTGCGGGGATGAATCTGCCAAGGCTGCAAGTAAATCCGTCACTACCACCTCGCTACCAATTTGTGCTAGTCCCCACGCCGCCCAAGCCTGTACGCTATTATCGTCCTGGTTGAGTCCTTGCCGGAAAACTGGAATCGATTGTTCTGAGCGCATTCGGGCTAAGGAGCGAATTTTATGCACGACTGAAGCATTATCAGGGTTAGTCATTAAATTAAGTCACAGGTCAAACGTCAAAAGTTAAAAGTCATTTGTCATTTGTCATTTGTCATTCGTCATTCGTCATTTGTAAGGGAAAGAAGTAATCGAAAGACGCCATAGCGGAACTTAGCTATACGTCAACAAAAACTGGATTTGCGATCGCGACACTGCCAGAGGCAATCGCGATTAGGTCATTCGCGTCTACACCTTTGATACGGGCTAATGTTTCATCACCAGAACTGATCAGAGCATGACCCTTATTCCCACCGCTTCCCTGAGTGATGGTCAGCTCTTCAAAGGTCAGTCCATTGGCTAACCCCAAAAAATCTTCACCCAGATGAAAATCTATTATTGTATCAGTTCCTTCGCCAAGGGCAAGCACAAACGTATCGCTACCCTGTCCCCCAGAGAAATCGTCTCCCGTGAGAGTGTCATCCCCTAAACCGCCCCAAAGTAGGTCATCGCCGTCATCACCCCAAATTCGGTCATGATCATCCCCGCCATAGAGGAAATCATTTCCACCCTTACCCCCAATCTGATCATTCCCTTTACCACCATAAATGATGTCATCACCGCCAACCATACCACCGGAGGAACGGTGGTTAAAGTCACCGCGCAGGATATCATTACCCTCTTTGCCGTAAATCATATCATTGCCTAAACAGCCGGCGATGATATCTTTATCTGCACTACCTTGTAGATGGTCATCTGATGCACTACATTTAAGCGGGGACTGATTATCTGTAGTCGTTGGCTCAGATTCGGCTTCAGATGTCAATTCTGATGTCGGAGTTTGAGTATTAGGGGTTGAGTCTGTTTCTGCCTTTGAGTCACTCGGAGTTTGAGTATTAGGGGTTGAGTCTGTTTCTGCCTTTGAGTCACTCGGAGTTTGAGTATCAGTGGTTAAGTCTGTTTCTGTTGTTGAGTCACTCGGAGTTTGAGTATCAGGAGTTGAGTCTGTTTCTGTCGTTGAGTCACTCGGAGTTTGAGTATCAGGAGTTGAGTTCGATTCGGACGTTGGTTCAGGTGTTGGAATTAATTCATCTGTATCCAGGTCAAGTTTGGCATTTTCTAACCCAATCGTCACCTGACGAGTTTCAGTATCTGTCTGTCCATCATCATCCCAGTCGCCAGCAAAGGTCACTTGGTAGGTTCCAGTGGGCAACTGCATTTGATAGCCACCTGCGTTCCAAGTCGTCGTTGTGAAACGTTCGTTAGTTGTGGTGTTAACGGCTGTGACATTAATTCCGCCCAGTCCTTCACCGATGCTATAAAATTGATTATCTGTAATCTGGTCGTCAAAAACAACTCCCATTAACCAGGAATTGCCAAAATTGAAGCGACTGCCAAAGTTCTGGGTGATGACCAGTGATCCAACGTTGGTAGCTGGATCATTTTCGGGAATAATCGAAAGACCCACTTCCCGAAAATTCAAGTTCATAATATTATTGCGGTGACCATGGGATGCTTGTATCCCGGTTGAAGTGAAGCCCCAATCAATAGCAAAGCCCGCATGTCCGTGAAAAACGGAGTCAGCATACGTATAGACATTCTCACCCACAGTAGACCAGTGATAGCCAGTCTTGCCAATCCGCTGACTCAAATTCAATTCCCCAGGTAACTGATGGGACTGGGTATCTTCTTGGATCATCAACTGATTATGGTTTTGCGCCGCCTCTTGGAGTTGATCTGACCAAGCTAAGGGTTGAACGGGTTTGAGATTAGCCCACTGAGTTTGCAATACATCCAGATCAACATTAAAGTAGTCCAACGCGAAGTTAACATCAGCATCGGCTGAATTAATTAATAAATCAAGTTCGCCGACTGGGTTGAGCCTCATCCGGTTGATCAACTCCAGCATTTCCTGTTCTTGGACGGTAGGTTGAGAGGGATTGGATTGTTGAGGTTGCATCGGTAGTACCCTGAAGTGTGGTTGTTAACTCCAGTCTCAACAACCGATGATTGCGATCGCGTTTTCGCAGTTGTTTGCGTTATGTTTGCGTAACTTTACCTGTTTCCTGTTTCCTGGTTTTTATTGACTTTATTGCGCTGGTATGATAAAAAGACGATTCAGTTTGGGCGATCGCTTGAACTCCTCAGCCAATCAGGGATAATCAGAAACAGGGAATTTCATCTAAACTAACTTTGTAACTGTAATATGACCTTTGACTCATTGCCTGTTCTTAGTCAACATCCAACCAATCGCTATTCTTACAAACGTCTCATTGCCCGATGTCTGGTCACTCTGATTGCGGTCCTCGGCTGTTTGCTGCTATCAACACCATCAGCCCTAGCTGAACTCAATGATGACCACTTTGACGGCAATATCTTTGCCCTCTATGCGGGGAATGGTTCCCTAGTCCCGCCGCGTGTCACTCTGGCAGATTCGCTGAAAGCCCATAAACCAGCCTTGCTGGTGTTCTATATCGATGACAGCAAAGATTGTAAGCAGTTTTCCACGGTCGTGTCCCAGCTACAAGCGCCTTATGGACGGGCGGCGAGTTTTATCCCCGTTAGCGCGGATACTCTGTACGACAAACCGAGTGATGACCCAATGAAACCGGGCTATTATTATGAAGGATTAGTCCCCCAAACCGTTCTCATTGACCAAGAGGGTGAGGTTCGGTTGAATGAAACGGGACAAGTCAGCTACGAAAAAGTTGATGATGTCTTTCGAGAGGTTTTTGACTTACTTCCCCGTTCTGAATCACTAGATTTAAAACGGCGATCGGTTAACGAGATTAATACGGAATTAAGCCAAGATTGACAATACCAGGGAGTTTGGGGAAAAGTATCCAAAATATGCAAGTATAAAGTAAGTAAAGTTGTGGCAGAGTGCATATCTCAATTTTCCCCTGCCCCTCCGCACCCTGGCACTCCTGCCCCTCCACATTCCTGCTGCCCCAATCTACAACGATCGCACAATCGCACATCTGATGTCACGGGTCTACAGCACCAAGGAACTGATCCAAATTCTGGCAGAGGAACGTCGCGCCTGTATGAATGGTCAGCGTCTGAATCTAGCCGCTTCCGCATCGGGAAATCCGGTGATTGACCGATTTCTTCAATCTGAAGGGATTCAAAAATTTAGTGCCTATCGAGATTTTAAAGCGGCGGTTCACCATTACCAGCGACAACATCAGGTTTCGGGTATTGTTTGGCGACAGTTAACCCTCAACGGAATCACATTGCGCTATCCGACGGTGCATGATCAGTTAGTGGCGTTAAGCAGCGACGTAGAGATTATAAAAGCGGCTAAACCTTCAATCTTGGAGTTTTGGCAACAGGTGACTCAGGGTATGGACTTGTACCTGAGTATCCGTCTCGGCAAAGACTATCGCCAAATTCAGCCGGAAGATGTGGACGCGATCGCATCAAGAACAAAATGGGTTAACCTTTTACACTATGGGAATTCCCAGATTCTGGAAATCATCCTGCAGCTTGGCTGGGGAAAGCCAGAAGAAGCCTCTTACCGCCGGGGGTGGCCCGCCTCAGGTAGCGAATATGTTCATGCTGTTCCCCTCGGTCAGCGTCCTATTTGTTAATTTTATAGATGTGGTATCTTACTCAAATATCAAATATCAATCAGCCATTTCTTCTCGTCACAGATAAGGTCAAAGATAGAGGTTTGTCTCTGGAGATATTCATGTCGCTCAAAGCCTCATTTTCAAGGGTTTCAGACGGCTTGTCACCCCTTCAGTGATTTTATCGAAGCTGTTGTCGGAATCTCGATAATCATCTGTGTCCCTTTTCCTGAAGTCGAAACACAATGAATGTTGCCTTTGTGATTGTTTACAATAATTTGATAGCTAATGGCTAGTCCTAAACCCGTCCCTGTACCGACGGGTTTAGTTGTAAAAAAAGGATCAAATATTTGCGGCTGTATCGCTTCATCGATTCCACAACCATTGTCCTCAATCTGAATTATCAAAACATTGGATGTATCTTTGTCTGTGATAATTTTTGTCCGAACTATAATCGTCGGCGGTTCTGGAAACGGTTCTGCCTGAGTTTGGGCTTTTTCTTCTAAGGCTTCAATGGCGTTATTGAATAGGTTGATCAATACTTGATTGAGCTGACTGGGGTAGCAATAAATCTGGGGCAATTGACTATAGTGTTTAATAACTTGAATTCCTGAACGCTTTTTTCTGGTTTGCAATCGATGTTGCAACAGTGTTAATACTTGGTCAATATCCTGGTTAATATCAGTGGCTTTTAAGTCTGCTTCATCGAGTCGAGAAAAGTGTCGTAATGACAGCATCAGTTGGCTAATGCGTTCAGTCCCATTTTGGAGCGAATTGAACAAAATTGCCCAATCTTCGGCAATAAAATCTAATTCAATTTCGTCCAGTTGCTGTAAAATTTCCGGGCTAGGATTGGGATAGGTATCCTGGTACAGTTGAATTAGAGACAGTAAATCTTGGAAGTAAGAATTCGCATAATGGAGATTGCCGCTAATAAAGCTAATCGGATTATTGATTTCATGATTCATTGCGGCAACCGTTTGAGACAGACTTGCCAGTTTTTGGGCTTGAATCAGTTGGGTTTGTGTCTGTTTTAATTCCTGGAGGGTTGCCTCAAGCTGTGCCGCTTTTTCTTGTTCCTTTTGGGCTAAGTTTTGCAGTTGCCGCTCTTGCCGTTGCAAGCGCAATTGATTCTTAATGCGAGCTAAGATTTCTTGTTCCTGAAAGGGTTTTGTGATATAGTCAGCCGCCCCTTGTTTAAAGGCTTGGACTAAATAGTCTTTGTCTTGATTGCCTGTGATAAAAATAATTGGAATGGATTGGTAGACTGAATTGGCTTTGACTGTCGCACAAACCTCTAATCCATTCATGTCTGGCATCATTAAGTCCAGTAAAATTAGGTCAGGTGGAGCCGTTTTTAAGCGCTTGATCGCTTGTTTTCCACTGGTGGCAAAGTTTATTTCATAACCGGCTTTTTCCAGTATTTCTGAAAGGAGTTGCAGGTTTTTCTTGATGTCATCAACAACTAAAATTGTGAATA
>CAKZMA010000263.1 GCA_937127375.1 uncultured Coleofasciculus sp.
GCTATGCGGTACATTGTCGATCCCCCTAAATCCCCCTTAAAAAGGGGGACTTTGAGCTACTGTACTTTATTACAGTAAGGACACTCATAGACCGCAATAGGGCGGTGTGAATTCGGTTTTTTTGTACATTAGACTGCTAAGTAGCGGTTGAATAAATAGTTCTGTCGCTGCGCTCGGTTCTCCGGGTGCCGCACATTAAAGTTGCTACTGCAACCAAAAGAGGCAAGATTATGACTAATAATGACATCTACAACAATAGACCAACAGAGCCTTTTGAAGCTGTCGAAGAACTTGTCAAGGAACTTGGTTTACCAGAGGGCTTCTACGCAGAACTTTTGGATGAAGATGATTGGTCATTCATTATTAAGCTCCATGCATTGATGGAGGCGGCTGTCACTGGTCTAATTGTAGCGGCTCTGGGTCAAAAGGAGCTTCATAACCTCATTTCAAGGCTTGAACTGAGCAACAAGACCACTGGCAAAATGGCTTTTGTAAAAGCATTATCACTGCTTGAGGATGATTATAGGAGATTCATTGTCACTCTCTCGCAAATCAGAAATGAGTTTGTTCACGACGTTTCCAATGTTGGGATGAGCCTAAAGGAATACATTGCTCAGTCTAACAAGTTGGATAGCGTTACGAAGGCTTTCTGCTTTGGTAAAGACAAGGTGGAATTTGATAAGCGCAAATTGGATAATAAAGAGTACATGAGGGAAGACCCTAAGGAAGTAATTTGGACAACAGCAGCAGTGTGTTTAGGAGTCATCTACGTTAAGAAACTCAATAAGACAGATATATGGAAGTTGAAAGAAACGCGACAGCGTATGTATGGTCGGCTGGAAGGAGTTATGCGACTAGTTGGCATCGAAACAGATGCCGAAACATTCATAGCCCAACATAAAGAAGCAAACACTGCTGAAACTGACAAAGGCGAATCCGAACAGAGCTAATAACCGCGACAGCTATAGGTTGGGTTGACTAAGGAAACCCAACATCTCATTATTCACTAGCAACACCACCATCCGCATACAGTAGAGATGATCCGGTAAAACAACGATCGCCTTTACCAGTACCCAAAGAGCGATCTGCTTTGCAGCAGCGCTTGCGCTATCGCATCATGGGCAAAACCCTGTCCGCTATATTTACTGACTTGGGAGGAAATCAAAGCATCGATTAAGAGACCACGAGGAATTATGCATTAGTATTTCGTCCAGAAGTTCGCGAAGAACTTGATGAGGCGTACAGTTGGTACGAGAGCCAACAAGCAGGACTTGGTGATGAGTTTTTGGACTGTGTGGACGAGATGCTAAATCGAATTTGTCAAATGCCAGAGTCCTATGCAGTGGTATATCGTGATGTGCGACGGGCGGTGGTGCGACGCTTTCCCTACGCTGTGTATTATCGGATTGTATCGAGTCGGGTAATTGTGACAGCAATTTTTCACAGTAGGCGAGATCCAAAATCGTGGCAGACGCGAACCTAACAAACCTGTTGCAACGAACAGATGAAAGCTGTTGTCAAGCAGATCGCACTTCCTCGTAAAGGTTGAACCGCAGGAATAAACGATCGCTGTTTGGCTTCCACCAATACTCCCAGTAAACCAGTAATCCTGATACCTAGACGGTTCGCTGCTGTTCTACCACGACGCTCATCAATGAGTAACAAGTCAGCATTGATTTCCAGTGCTAAAGCGATCGCTTCAGATTCGCCTGGATCGAGTTGCACTGTATGAAAGCAATTGCTCAACCATTGCGCGATCGCTCTTTTGATCAGCTATCGTAGAAACTGAGCCAATCAATATAATTTTATCCCACATTGATCGGTGATCGGTGATCGGTGATCTCAGACATTACTCAAAACCAGGTTATCTCGATGCACAACTGTTTCCGCCCCACCGTAGCCCAAAATTTCCGGAATGTCGGCTGATTTATGTCCCCGAATTTTCTGTAATTCTAGACTGCTGTAGTTGACCAATCCTCTAGCCATTTCTACGCCATGACTATCACAGAGTTGTACCGCATCCGAGGCGTTAAAATTACCCTCAACTGCGGTAATTCCGGCGGCTAATAAAGACTTCCCTCCTTGACAAATTGCTGTCACTGCACCCTGATCTAAATACAGCTTGCCAGCCGGAACTAAACTGTGAGCAATCCAACGCTTACGGGCGTTTTCGGTTCGCGGTTGGGGGGAAAATTGCGTCCCTAATGGTTCTCCCTGTAATATTTTTTCGATGGTTTCTGGGTGTCGTCCTTGAGTAATCACGGTTCTCACTCCCGCACTCGTGGCAATTCTAGCGGCGGTAATTTTGGTTACCATTCCCCCTGTTCCCCACTGAGAACCCGCTTTCCCAGTTTGTATCTGAAGTTCGGCTAACTCTTCCATCCGGTTAACCAGGGTAATCGGTTCAGCATCAGGGACTTGACGCGGATCAGCCGAATAGAGTCGATCAACATCGGTTAATAAGAATAACCAATCGGCTTCGATTAAACTCGCCACCATTGCAGAAAGGGTATCGTTATCGCCAAATTTGAGTTCCTCGACAGCGACGGTATCATTTTCATTAACTACAGGAATGACGCCAAGCTGCAACAGTTCTCGAAATGTCGCGTAAGCATTAACATAACAACTGCGCTGTACCAAGTCTTGGCGGCTTAACAAAATTTGCGCGATCGCTTGATCAAGACTGGAAAATAAATCATCATAGACTCGCATTAATCGTCCCTGACCTACAGCCGCCACAGCTTGCTTGAGGGCGAGGGTTTTAGGACGAGTCTTTAATCCCAATCGTCCACACCCAACTCCCACTGCGCCAGAGGTGACTAAGACTACACCATAGCCAGAAGAACGCAACCTAGTCAGCGTTTCCACTAGCATCGCAATCGTTGACAGCGCTAATTGACCCGTTTCTGGATGAGTCAGACTCGATGTACCCACTTTGACAACAATTGTTTTAGTCATTAGAGAGGGAACGGGGAACGGGGAACGGGGAACAGGGAACAGGGAACAGGGAAAAATACATTAGAGCGCCATATCCCTTGATTCAAGAAGATTTGGCGCTCGCTATGGAATTATAACAGGTGTTCTTATTATGGTTAGGGTCTTTATAATGGCTGACCCCATTTGAACTATTATCAGTATTTCATGATTTTTGGGTTGCCTGCATTTTTATAATCTTTTCTTTATATTTCTGTTTATCTTGATTTATCATTTTTTGTAAAGTTATGTTGCTTGCTGGGCAGTGATACGCCAAGAATTTGAGTGATCCAGACTTCAAAGTCGCGAATCGGAGAAGAGTAGGTAGTCTGAGAGGGATCTATCATCGGTTCGACGAGAATGGTAAACATTCCCAATCGGTTACCTGCCAAGACATCTGTAAACAAGCGATCGCCTACCATAGCAATTTGTTCGACTGGCAAATTCATGGCGGCGGCGGCTTGTTTTAATTTGCGTCGGGATGGTTTAACCGCACCGTGGAGATAAGGCAGATTCAGGGAGTTAGCAATCCCACCAATGCGCGTCTCACTCAGATTATTACTCACTAACCACAGAGACGCTACTGATCGAATATCTTCAACCCACGCCCTGAGTTCGTCTGAGGCTTGGGAGGCTTTCAGAGGAACTAAGGTTTCGTCTACATCTAGCACTAATCCTTTAAGATTATAGTGTTGCAGGATATCTCGGGTTAACCCCACAATTGGAGCCTCCAGAACTAAGTCAGGTTCCAAGTTTGATACCCAAGCCATCTTTTCTAAGTTTGATACCCAAGACATAAGCCGCGATTTGTCCTCAGCCAGTAATTTCATTCCCACCTACTCAACATTCCCACCTACTCAACATTCCCACCTACTCAATGGTTGTCGCCGTGTTCCTGCTTCATATAGCGTAGCAGTCTTCGCGATCGCAAGAGTAAAACGGGAGGAAACTTCAGCCGATCCGCTTAGTCTCACTCGTCAACAGTCTCAGGTTCCCATACCCTCTGCTCTAGTTGGCGTTACGTAACAAACAGTAATATTAAGCTAATGTAAAACGCAATATTCTGTTTAAGTCAACCAAAATGTCAAAATCCCATGACATTAAAGCCAGCATGAGTTTTTTCTATAGATAAACTTAATTAAAGAATTGATAAAAATAGAGAGTAACTAATTGCTTTTTAGATGATCTCTGGTAGATTTGTCTCTAAAGACAGAAAAATAAGATATCAGGGAGAGATTTCAAATGAAAGTCGCTATGCTTGCTGGTGGTTTAGGAACTCGCATCGCCGAAGAAACCGAAAACAAACCGAAGCCAATGGTGGAAATCGGTGGCAAACCGATTCTCTGGCACATTATGATGCACTATGCCCACTATGGTTTCAAAGATTTTGTCATCGCACTCGGCTACAAAGGGGCAGTCATCAAGAAATACATGGTGGACTACTGTTCATTGAACAGTGAGCAGCTCACCGTCAACTTAGGCACGGGTCAAGTTCAAATGAATAACCATTCGGTGCTGGATTGGACAGTGGAATTAGTGGAGACGGGAATCTCAACGAATACAGGGGGTCGCATTAAACGCCTTGCTCCCTATATAGGCAATCAGACATTTATGCTCACTTGGGGAGACGGCGTGTCTAACCTGAATGTGCAAGAACTCCTAGCGTTCCATCGCGCTCATGGGAAACTCGCCACATTAACCGCCGTTCATCCACCCGCCCGGTTTGGTCATTTAGATTTGGATGGCAATCAGATTGTCGAATTTTCCGAAAAGCCTCAAACTCGCGAAGGATGGATTAATGGGGCATTTTTCGTCCTCGAACCTGAGG
Source organism: uncultured Coleofasciculus sp. (assembly GCA_937127375.1). Lineage (GTDB taxonomy): Bacteria > Cyanobacteriota > Cyanobacteriia > Cyanobacteriales > Coleofasciculaceae > Coleofasciculus. Next base: position 4,802 of record CAKZMA010000263.1, read on the forward strand.
TATTTGAGTATATCGATGGGGACGATACCCAATGGGAAAAAGAACCATTAGAGCGATTGGCGCAAGATGGGCAACTTATGGCATATAAGCATACTGATTTTTGGCAATGTATGGATACATTGCGGGATAAGCGCTTATTAGAAGGGCTTTGGCAGAATGGTAATGCACCCTGGAAAACCTGGCAGGACTCCTCAATGCCTGTGAGTCAGACCACTCTAGCAATCGGTCAAAATACCCAGCGTTCCTATACGTTAAGCCATAAAAATTGACAAATCGGTCATTTTTATCCGTTCAATCGTTTCATTTAACCTAAGCTTTCAAGGAAAAAAATAATGCGTCTACTCCTAACAGGTCATAAAGGTTACATCGGGACTGTCATGGTGCCGATGCTTTTAGCCCACGGACATGAGGTTATCGGCTTAGATAGTGATTTATTTGAGCGATGCACGTTTGGTGAAGGAATTGTTAGCATCCCTGAACTCAAAAAGGATATTCGTGAGGTTGAGGCGTCCGATTGCGTTGGCTTTGATGCTGTTCTTCACCTGGCAGGTCTTTCCAACGACCCCTTAGGTAACTTAAACCCCAACTTAACCTATCAGATTAATCATCTCGCCTCAGTGCATCTAGCCAAACTTGCCAAAGCCGCAGGTGTTCCCCGGTTTATTTTTTCCTCCTCGTGCAGTAATTATGGTGCATCGGGAGATAACTGGTTAAATGAACAATCCACATTTAACCCAGTGACGCCTTATGGCATTTCCAAAGTCCGCACCGAACAGGATGTTAGTCAACTGGCTGACGATAATTTTAGTCCCACTTTTTTGCGGAATGCCACAGCTTACGGTGTATCGCCCCGCTTACGGTTTGACTTGGTACTCAACAATTTAGTGGCTTGGGCATTTACCACAGGTCAAGTTTATATCAAGAGTGACGGTACCCCGTGGCGTCCCATTGTTCATATCGAAGATATCTCACGAGCCTTTATTGCGGTACTCCATGCTCCCCGTGAGGTGATTCACAATCAAGCCTTTAATGTGGGACGTAATCAAGACAACTATCGGATTCGGGATTTAGCGGAGATTGTCCAACAAACAGTACCCGGTTGTCGCATTGAATATGCCAAAGATGCTGGACCCGATAAGCGCTGTTATCGGGTGGACTGTAGCAAAATCGCCCAAACGTTACCGGAGTTCCAACCCCAATGGAATGCGCGACGGGGGGCAAAAGAACTCTACACCGCCTATCAGAAAATCGGCTTAACGCTGGATGAGTTTGAGGGGATGAAATATCAACGGATTGCCCATATTCAACACCTGTTGAGTCAGGGTGAACTCGATGCCAACCTGCGCTGGCATACTGTAGCATCTGTACCATCTCTGGTGTAATCGAAGGAGGATTTGTTATGAGTGACTCTGCGATCGCCTGCCGTTCTTGTGGCTATACTAAACTAGAGCCAATTTTATCCTTTGGCAAAACACCTCTAGCCGATGCCCTGTTAACCAAAGAGCAACTTGACCAACCGGAGATAATCGAGTCCCTAGACTTGGTATTTTGCCCCCAATGCTCTCTGGTACAGATTACCAAAACGGTTCCCCCAGAAATTCTCTTTTGTCGAGATTATCCCTATTTCTCCTCTGTTTCCAAATCCCTACTGAACCACTTTGGGGATAGTGCCAAAGCATTGATTAAATCGCGACAGTTAAATTCCGAGAGTCTCGTCGTAGAAGCTGCGAGTAATGACGGGTATATGCTAAAAAACTTTGTGGAACAGGGGATTCCCGTGTTAGGCATTGACCCCGCCTCTGGACCAGCCGAAGCCGCCCAAAATGCTGGAATTCCCACGCTTTGTACGTTCTTTACTCAAGATTTAGCCAAGCAACTGCGAGAAGAAGAGGGACAGGTTGCGGATGTTTTTCTGGCTAATAATGTTTTAGCCCATGTCCCGGATTTAAATGGCTTTGTGGCAGGAATTCGCTCACTGTTAAAAGAAACGGGTGTTGCGGTGATTGAGGTGCCTTATTTGGTTGACTTGGTTGAACATTGTGAATTTGACACGATTTATCACCAGCATCTGTGTTATTTCTCTGTCACCGCTTTAGACAAACTGTTCAGAAGGCATTCCCTGTTTCTGAATCAGATTCAACGGGTTGCGATTCATGGGGGTTCATTGCGCCTGTTTGTGGAACCGAGGGAAGCCATTGGTGAATCTGTGCAGACATTGTTGCAACAAGAAGCCGAGCAGGGCGTTGATCGAATTGAATACTATCACAAGTTTAGCGATCGCGTCTCGGAAATCAAGCGTTCTCTGTTAGCAATTCTCCAGGATATTAAACAAAATGGCAAAACCATCGCCGCTTATGGTGCGGCAGCTAAAGCCACAACATTACTCAGTTACATCGGCATTAATCAGCAACTGGTTGATTTTGTCGTTGACTTGAATCCGTTTAAACATGGGCGCTATATGGGAGGTAATCATTTGCCAATTTTCCCCCCCTCGAAACTGCTAGAGGATACGCCAGACTACGTTTTACTCCTCGCCTGGAATTTTGCCGATGAAATTTTGCGCCAACAAGAGGAGTATCGACAGAAAGGAGGTAAGTTTATTATTCCCATTCCTTGCCCCACAGTCGTTTAGTCGTAGAGACGTTCTGGTGGAACGTCTGGGAACAGGAGAAGCGAAGGAGCAATAAGCTGTTCGGCATTTAAACCTTAATGTCAATAATAGCGAAATCCTTGCCGTAGTGCGAGCATCTTGCTCGCTACATTGAATTGAGCATCTTGCTCGCTACATTGAATTGAG
>CAKZMA010000264.1 GCA_937127375.1 uncultured Coleofasciculus sp.
ATCTACTGTACTTTATTACAGCGCAAAGAGCTGTAAACCTATACTAATGAGCTTGGCGTTGACTTAAAGGTTTGTTGTAGGTGATCCTAGCTTTGATGGCGAAGACAGCGCAACTACAAACATTACTCCTCTGTTCCCGTTGAATATTTTGCAATCCCGGAAAAAGTTTAATCTACTCCTGCTACTGGTATGGATTGTCATTGGTGCGGCGTTGCGCTTCACCAATCTTACCCTGAAGTCCCCTTGGACGGATGAGTTTGCGACGCTGGTATTTAGCTTGGGCAATAGTTTTCAGGCTGTACCCCTTGACCAAGCTATTTCCCTAGAAACATTGTTGCATCCTCTACAACCAAACCCAGAAGCTGGCGTGGGTTTAGTCTGGCAGAAGCTGTTAACCGAGGATCACCATCCGCCACTTTATTTTATGCTGGCGCATAAGTGGATGCAGTTATTTCCCACTTCAGGAGAGTATATATCACTTTGGGCGGCGCGATCGCTCCCGGCTTTTTTTGGGGTTCTCTCTATCCCAGCCATGTATGGATTAGGCTGGGTGGCGTTTCGTTCCCAGCTTGTGGCGCAATTCGCCGCCGCGATGATGGCGGTGTCTCCGTTTGGGATTTATTTGGCACAGGAAGCACGTCATTATACGTTAGGTATTCTTTGGGTTATTGCTTCTCTTTGTTGCTTTGTTGTGGCGGTACAGCATCTCAAACGCCGGACAATTTTACCGATTAAGGTGGTATTAGTTTGGGTTCTAGTGAATAGTTTGGGTATCGCTACCCACTATTTTTTTAGTTTGACCCTTTTTGCTGAAGGAATTGCCCTGATGGGATTGGGGTTGTGGCATTATCGTGTTGGGCGAAAACGAGGGATAAAAATAGTATCTGGTAGTACGGAAACCCCGGTGGAGTCGTACCCAGAAAAGAATTTAGCCCCAAAATCGTTGAATTGGTGGCGGATTTTGGCGGCGGCGATGGGAACAGGAATTGGTGGTTTGGTGTGGATACCCGTGTTACAGGGAGGGTATGAATCCCAGATGGCGGATTGGATGATGCTGAACCGGGAAAGTCTGTTGAGTTGGATTAATCCGATTTTTCAGACGTTGGCGGCTTGGATTACGATGGTGTCGCTGTTACCTGTGGAATCGTCGTCATTAGGGGTTGTGCTGGCGTCTGGGGCGGTGATGATTGGGTTCTTTGTCTGGGTTATTCCCTTTGTTTATCGGGGGGGTAAAACCTTGGTGAGACGGGTACAAACGCGCTGGGATACTGGGGTTTTAGCGGGGTTTGTCTTGAGTGCGATCGCGCTATTTTTTGCTATAACGTATATTCTAGGCAAAGACTTGACCAGAGGCGCACGATATCACTTTGTTTATTTTCCGGCTGTCATCCTATTAATCGCCGCCGCGTTAGCGGTGATATGGAAAACGTCTCACAAATTACACAACTTTTCCCTTTGGCGAAACCGGGGTCAAATTGTCATCGTGATGGTAGGAGTCATGGGACTATTGAGTGGGATTACGGTAGTTAGTAACTTAGGCTATCAAAAATATTATCGTCCCGACCTTTTAGTGCCAATTATTGAGCAAGCATCCTCTTCACCTGTTCTCATCGCGACTACCCATAATACCTTAGTGCAAACGGGGGAAATGATGGGAATTGCTTGGGAGTTGAGGAATCATGACTCATCTGCTATCAAGAATCCCCAATTTATCCTGGCTCATCAAAACCAATATCACTGTCAAGAGTCAACCTGTCCAGCCTCAACCACTCTTGAACAAACACTGGCTCAATTGCCACGCCCTTTAGATATATGGCTGGTCAATTTTAAAGCAACAGTAGCCGATTTACCCAACTGTTATACGGAAGATTTTTCTCAGAATAAGGTATGGGTAGATGGTTATAATTATCAACTGTATCACTGCTTGGCTAATGATTATGAGGGTTCCTCGGCGTCAGATTTGCCGTAATGCCTAAGTGGGTGGACACAATTAAAGTTAACGGTTGAGATTAGGGAACTCTTAACTGGGAACTCTTAACTGGGAATAGGGAACAGGGAATAGGGAACAGGGAATAGAAAATTCTAATTCACAATATGAAGCATCTATACAATCTTGCTTGTTTCAGTGCGCTGGTTCTCGCCGTTTGCATAACAGCAGCCACACTTGTCGGAACATTAGCACAGCAATGGTGGATTGGAGAGTTACTCAGCCATCCCCGCCCCCAATATGCATTTATCCTACTGTGTTGTTTGCCATTACTCGTTGCTCGATTCCATCAATTAGGTTGGCTGGTTCTGATACCATTGCTGCTCAATTTGACAACTTTTTCTCCCCTTTATTTCGGTAAACCATTACCTCTATCTACCCCTTCATTCACAGCATTGCACTAT
>CAKZMA010000265.1 GCA_937127375.1 uncultured Coleofasciculus sp.
CTCAGGATGTGTTGAGTAATCCATTGTTGCCATGCCCATCGCTTATATGGCTCAAGGTTAGACTTTAGATTCATTACCTCAAAAAAGCCATGTGTTGAAACTACCACCTTTATACCTGCTTCATGGGCTTGATGCGCTATCCTTTCAAAAGCGAGAGCAGGAAGCGGATTTTGCAGATGGATGATATCAGGAGGATTGATTAGAAGCTTATCAAGTATATCACTATCTAGAAAAAAAGCTTTTGCCTGCTTAGGAAGTAATTGACCTAAAAGCCCAAATTTGACTTTCGTTGCATACTGCCGGATTTTTAAGTTATCCAAGTATAGTTCTTGGTTATCATCCCACATTCGCCAAAGTTCTATAGGGAATTGGGGCGCAATAAAACGAGCGTGCCACTCAGCAGCGATCGCGGCACCACCCAATCGGCTACCAGACGTAGACAAATTAATGATAATAGCCTTTGGTTTACTCATATCTCGACTCATCTAGCCTGTTCATCATCTTTCTTAACTCCGAGTGGCTTAGACTCTTGAAGTTTGCCGAAACCAGTGAACATAGTTCTCCAGACCTGATACTAATTTATATTGGGGAACAAATCCCAGGGTCTGGAGACGTGTGGTGTCGGCTATTAATGCAAAGGGATCACCGACTCGACTCTGACCAGAGAATTGCAGTTCAGGTGATTGACCCCAAGCATTGCAGAGCATCATCGCTACCTCACGGACACAAGTGCCGAACCCAGTGCCACCATTGACTACAAAGGGAGCTGGAGAAGCACCAGATCCTGCCGCGATCAAGACACGTACTGCATCTTCTATATAAAGCCAGTCACGGATTTCATGACCCGTTCCATGAAGCCTCAGTATAGAGGGAAACTGGTTCAAACGACAACATAAATCCCAGAGGAGTTGTTTGCATAAACCAGGACCATAGACAGAAAATAAGCGTATGATCGCGATTTGCATACCATAGTTATGGGCGTAAGATTCACATAATAATTCCGCTGTACGCTTGTGGAATCCATAGGGAGAATAGGGGGTAAAATACCCATTCTCTATAATGGCATCCAGATGACCATCGCCATAAACAGCCGCGCTCGAAGTGAGTACTAATCTCGCCTCTGGGACATATACTCGAATCCATTCTAGTAGTGCTGCTGTGGAGACGACAGAACGCCGGAAATCTTCAGCAGGTGCTTGTACAGACAAGCCAACTGAACTACCTCCAGCAAGATGATAGATAACATCAGGTATCCCCGATCGCGTGAGAAGCTGCTGTAAGTTGGAGCCTTCAATTTCCCCGTTAACCCAAAAGGATAAGCCAAACTTAGCAGCCATCTCTCGAGGTAATGCTCCATGACCAACTCCTAAAACCTGATGCCCCTGTTGTGCCAGATATCTTGATAAGTTACTACCAATGAAGCCACGAGCACCTGTTACCCAAACTACTGCCATCAGGTTTAATCCTCCATTTTATGACAAATGAAGCTAAAAAGACGTCCTGGTCTTTGATCAATCTTAGAAAGTAGATGTAGGAATTGCGGAAAAAAGCGATCGCTTAAAAGTAACTGGGAAGCCATTTTACCACCTAGTATGCGGTTAAAGCGTTTCTTTAACTCATCCTTGAGAGATGCCTCAGTTAGCGGGGCGTAATTGATAATGCTGTCAAACGGCCCGATTACCTGCTCCACATATAGCCCAGCTAATTTCATAGCACCTAAATACTCTTTTAGCAGATAAGCATTTTCCCCACCGTAAAGTTTATGAAGGGGATGGGAATCAAGAAATCTAGGTAAGTCGCGCCCAGAAGAAATCACATGCTCTCGTACTGCTACTAAAACTCCTCCAGGTTTGAGGACGCGATAGATTTCTTTAGACAATTTCCGCAAATCTTGAGCGTGATGTAACGCTTGTCTAGCAAATACCAGGTTAAACGTGCGATCGCTAAAGGGGAGATTTTCACCAATTCCTTGGATAACCTCGATAGCCAACTTTGATTCTTCAGCTAGCTGCTTGATCGCACCACATCCTACGAGATTACTTGGATCGGGTTCTAAAGCATTGACTTGCCAACCATCTTTTGCTAAAGCATAGCTGGCAATACCATTACCAGCTCCCAGATCGAGAGCGTATCCTTCCGGCTTGGGAAAAAATGCTCTAATTGCTTGCCATTCGGGGCTTTGCCAATAACGGGCTGCTGTAGATTTTAAAGGGCGATCATAGTAACAGTCCCGCACGATCTCCTGCTTATCTGGTTGATCGAGCAGCCACCTAACAGCCTCTTCCCAAGTGCAATATTCCAAGATCTACACCTCAGCTTTAGTTGCAGAAATTAGAAAGCCGCTACCTGTACCTGGTAGAGCTTGCCAGGGTAAATTTCCAATTTTAGTACGCCAACGTCCAACTAACCAAGATGCTGGGAGGAATCGCTCTAGTATTATTAGCGGTGAAATTCGTTTCCGAAAATAATGGGCACTGTAACGATAATCCAGACCTGCTAAAACTTTTGAGGTAGATTCTGGAAAATAATCTGTGAATGTCACATCTTTAAATTTATGCCGTTCTAGCACATCGCGCCATTCCCTTTCATCAAGAGCATGATGAAAAGGCTGAAAATTCCTATAGCTATTCGCCGTTTCTGGGCTAAGGGGCCAGCGCTCAAAGTAGCGATGATTGAGTACATTTAAGTAAACTTTTCCACCCACCTTTAAAACTCGTGTAATTTCTGATATTGATTTATCTAAATCGGGTATATGTTCAATGCCGCTGTTATTGATCACGGTTGCAAATTCTCCATCCTTAAATGGCAAGGCTATGCCAGCATCAGCACACTCAAGTCGTGTGTATTTACCCCGTTGCGTGGCGGTATCCAGTTGTTTTTGGCTAAGGTCAACTCCTGCATCCATAATAGTCTTGGGAAATGCCATTGCCGCAATGTAGCCATCTCCACAGCAATGATCTAGGATTGGGTGTTCTAGTTGGATTTGACTCAATAATTCAAGCTCTGGGATACGGCATAAGGCAACTGAAGGTGAGTTGGCATAGTGCTTGAAAAGAGGCTCAAAAAACTTACTTTCTTGAAGTGCTTTCATTAACGTAAATTTACCCTAGACTGCGAAAAGGAGAACTCAAGCCAACTCCCAGGTTTATAATAGTTCTGGTATTTGTATCTCATCGAATAACACCTATGACATCTCAGGATCGTAATGCTGCTTCATAGTCCTTGAGTCTGTGCATTGCGATAGACTCCCAACTGAACTGTCTAGCCATCTTTTCGGCACCAAAAGAGCCGAGGCGCTTTCTGGTTTCCCGGTCGCGCAGTTTAAGCAAAACATTGATTAAATCCTCCAAATCATTCATTTTGTAGACAATGCCATTACCGCCCACATGTTTTCGATAAGCAATCCCATCACTCACAATAATTGGAATTCCACAAGCTGCTGCATCCAGTGTCGAGGTACTTTCATTAGTTGGCCAAACACCGATATCCGCTGCACGGTAGTAAGCGGCTAGTTCGTAGAACGGCATAAAGTTTAATACAGTACACCAAGGATGCGCTTGAATTGATTTCTTTTGCACACCATCACCGATGAAGAGTCCATAATATGGCTTTTCCATCGCACGCAGACGCGCAACGGCTTTCGCCAGAATAAGGGCATTCTTCTCCTCGGTCAACTTCCCGGTATATATGCACACAATATCATTTTCACTAAACCCAAATTGCTGGCGCATCGCCGTTCGTTCTTGAACTGTAGCCTCCGAACTGACCGGAAAAAAGAACTCGGTATCCACACCGAGATGCATCACTTCAACCTTGTGCTGTTGCACGCCAAAGAAACGCCAAGCAATCTCCGCACAATCCTGGGTTGGTCCGTAACACTTCTTTGTGACCAAACTAATTAAGCGACCAGGCAGCGTTCGGGTAAATAAGCACTTGAGTTGTTCTCCATCCCAGATTGACACCTTACGTTTCGCAAGTGGAAAAGTGCTGGCGGTAGTATGGCTTCCTGTAAACAGCTTATATCCCAGGAAAGGCTTAGCCAGGGCAGCATCAAACGGAATCCATCCAATCGAGAGTAGGGCTTGCACGATGTCGGGACGAATTGCTTGGAGTTTATCCCACAAGCCAACCATCCGCATGTATCCTAGCACCTTCTTATGACCTAGTACATGCAGTGTATAACCCTCGTATGCTTCTACGGTTCCAACGGGTAGCACTTCTGAATCTATGAAGCTCCCGTAAGTCTGTTTAAAGTCCTTGAGCTGGTAATAAGAGGGCAAATCCATGATTACTACATGCACATCTACTCCCAGACGAGCTAGATACTTAGGTAGTCTATTAGCTAGATACCCCATTTTCTTGGAGAAGGTTTCTGAAATTAATACTATTCGCATAAGATGATTTCTGATTTTTTAAATAGTATAATGTCTAATTTTCCTACGACTAATTACTGCAAATAATAGATACCAAAAAATGTTTGAACCATACAGAGAACCCGATACAATTACTGCAATTGCATATTGGAGATAAATAATGCCTAACCATGCCCAATTTTCCCAATTATTTATAACCAAAAATATTGCTTTTCCTATACTATATAAATAAATGAAAGTGAAAATCATTCCCCCAACAATTCCTGTAGATAGAAAAGCCTCAACTACTATATTATGAGGGTATCCTACTTCTGGCAGTTCTAAACCGTAGCCAAGCATCAGATTATCCAAAATGAGTTCTTTGGAAGTCTGCAACCATTCTATCCGTAGACTATCGGTTGGATTAATGCCTGACCCTGGAGCGAAAATCCCTGAAACACGATACAAAAAGGAACTGCCGATACGCACAGCTAGACCTGACGTGCTTGCTAAACCAATCAAGCCAGCAAGTATGATCACTAAAAACTTTAGCGGTTTGCTACTATTGCGTATTGCTCCAATAAACAATAATATCAGACCCAAAAATAATGCTATTGTCGGTCCCCTTGATGCACCCAAAGATGTTACGTAACATCCAACAAAAAAAGTGATAAAACAAATCCATTGAAAAGCAATGTCAAGGATTTTTTTATTGTCTTTAAGCAAAATAAAGGTACTGAGTAAGATAAGTGAAACACCTGTATGAGAGAGTGAAATTGGATTCAATCCTGGAGTATTAAGCCTTCCCTGTTCAATAAAACTTTGGCTTTCCTGAGGGTCGAACTGTAAGATTAAGAGAGACGTAATACTTAAAAACAGCCAGGAGCAATTCAAGTAACTTTGAGACTGTTTTGAATTTATAAATAAGAAGCTAAGTCCGGGTATAATGCATAGACCAAACCATTTTAATAAATATTCGCTAGAAGGCTTAACCAATAAGTTGTCCAATGCTGATATTTC
>CAKZMA010000266.1 GCA_937127375.1 uncultured Coleofasciculus sp.
ACATGAATCATTACATCAAGAAAGCTGTATAAAATACAAGTTGAAGCCCCAGCAGTAGGACAAATCGGTGGCTGATTTGGCTGTCGATAGTTCAGGATAGTCTCAACAGGTGTGGACTCAACTTGGGAAGAAATGCCGCTGACGGCTAAACCTGTACCCACAAGGGCAATCCAAAGTTGTAGTTTTTGTTCCCGTTCTTGAGCTGCCTTCTCGCTTTCTCGAAAGGCTTCCTCTAAAATGCGATCGCGTTCGGCTTGGTCAACCTCTACTAGACCACGAATTGTCTCAGTCATTTGTTGAAATAAGTTTTGACTAGGCGTGAGATAGTTTAAATCGACTTGAATCTGTTTTTGGGACTGCTTGCAGCAGGTAGAGTTAAGAAAATACTGTAGGAATGTTAGGTCATCATTTGGTAAAGAGAAGGTTTGTAATTTCTCTAATCTGGAGGCATAGTTTTGAATATTAGTCGCAATAGCAGTGCGGTGGTATTCTATATCGCGCAGATACTTAGTGTAGTGAAAGGCTGTTTGCGGTATTTGCTTAAGCCACTGCTTAAGTTGTTCTAGGGTTTCTTCGGGAGGCTGGGTTAACTCCTCAACTTTTTCTTCTAACTGGCTATAAATTTCCCAAGCGGCTTCACTGCAAAGGCTGGATTGGTGGTGAGCAAAGAGGATTTTATGACGGCAGCACAACAAATTGAGTAGGGCATGATACGCCTCACTTTGCCCGATATATTGTTGGGTTTCAGGGTGAGAGTTTAACCACACCAAAATATGAGGTCGTTCTCTAGGGTTTTCTTGATCGTTTTTATACTCAAAAATTGGACTGCCGAAGAGTTGTCCTTGACATGAGGGATTGAGATTGTTGGCAGTTTGTGGCAGGAGCGCTGCAACGCATTGGTTAGCAAAGTCTTGATAATTAGATTCTGGAACATTAACTGGCTTGGCAAAAAACAGCAGTGTTTGTCCCAAAGAACCTCTAATTTCCTCAAAGGAATTGAGTAAGCTGAACTGGGTAAAGTCTACGGTTTGGCGGTAACGTAGGGTTAGGTCAATAGCATAGGTATCGTGAATTCGCAGAGGATAAAGTTCACCCATTAACTGCAAGTCATCTTTCCCGGTGAGAGCATGAAAACTGAGCTGACGAGCTTGACCTAATTTTGGGTCTTTTCTGACCAGTTCTAACAAGTCATCCAAATATGGTTTTTCAGCTTCTGTTGCCTCTCGATCTTCGTTGTTTGGGGTGTATTGATACTGACTGTCTTTTGAGTTATAGGTATAGCTGCGAAGTGCTGTTTTCAGGGATTTAAGGAGAGGAATGTCATGCTGTTCGCCAAGGGTTATGCATTGTTCCCATAGTTGGTTAGCATTGTCCCTTACTCCTTTAGTATCGTTGCGGAGATGGAAGGCAAAGAGGGTGAGGCTGGGAGATTCTACTTCCCAATCTAGGGGTATCTCATTCATTGACTAGGATTTGGCTTTTGCTGGAGAGTATCGGCATTCTGGGTAGATTCGGGGAAGTTCTCTCGCATCTTGTTTTTTATAAGCGTCTTGTAATCTTCAGGTTTAGGAGCCGGAGTGGACTCATTTGGCCCTCGACTGCTAAGATCGTCCTCCAACGCTTCAAAGATTTCTGGTCGCTGTTGGCACCAAGTTATAAGTGCTGAGGCGATCGCATCAACATTATCAGGCAAATTGGGAATGAGTTCCCAGAGTGCTGATACATCATCAGGTTCTAGCAGAAAAGGATCGATGAGATCGGCAAAAACTGCTAAGAGGGTTTCAGGTGGTGCGGTTTCAGGAGTAAGTGACATGGTAGGATTTAAGGAGATAAAGCGTTATTAAGAATTACTATTTGGTAGACTTCATTCGGCTTCACCGATTAGGGTAAAGGCAGCCCAGCTTTTTGGTCGGCTGAATCGTTTCTTTTTCATCGTAGTGAGCATTGCTTGACGTAAGGCTTGGGCTTTGTTCATGCCTTGCTGGAGATTTTGATAAAACTTGGTCATCAGGAATTCAGTCGATTTATCTCCTACTGACCACAGGGAGACAATTACGCTGGGAACCCCTGCTGCAAACAAACAACGTGATAATCCAATCACGCCATCACCTGTAATTTTGCCCTGACCACTACTACAGGCACTTAGAACAACCAGTTCGGCTTTTAGTTTCAAGTCCCTCAAGATTTCACCAGCCGTGAGAAAACCATTATCGTCCCCGGAGGGAGCTAGAGCTATAGCACCGGGGACACCTAACTGTTTAATATCATCCAATAACCCATGTGTGGCTAGATGAATCAGTCGGGCTTTGGGCATCAGTGTCTCAATGTATACCTTTGTTGCTTCATCGCCAATGATGGGTTGGGTATTGAGGAGGGAAGCAATGGCAATTGCTTCTGCTTTTGAACCAGGTAGGAGTTTTAATTGCTGAGGCGGTTGGGTCAGTGGAATTGTCGGCATTGTGGGATTGCCCACAACTAACACATCCTGATTTTGTAGTGGGGATTGATTGATTATTTCTAACCGTTGTTGTTGCTGACGGGTTAATTCCAGGGTTTGAATGGAAGGAGCAGTCAGAATGGTGTGCTGTTCGATTAAGAATTTGCCTGTAGCGTCTTGCAGTGCCGGAAATGGAACTAGGAATAGGTTTCCTTGCGGGATGAAGATAACATGAGCATTGGGGTCAGTTGGCAGGAGGTCTACGATCGGTTCGATTAGGTATTGATAAAGCTGTTGTAAATGTTTGGACGGATTACTCGTGGGAATTGCCGGAATATTATCTACTTTATCTTTGATGCCTAAAGAACTGCGAACTTGGTAAATTAAGTTTGAGAGTGAGGTATTTTGTTGCTCCCTTAAGGGCTTGAGATAAACTTGGCGAAATGTGATCTCACCAGTAGGGTTGATAACCCAAATAAACAAATGGTCAATAAAGCGACAGCCTGAGTTAACAATCGAATATTCAACAATTGTAGCTTTTTGATCTTTAGCAATTTGTTGAATCTGCTCAAGATTAGGTGGCTTAATAGTATTTTTTGCAGGTAATTCATGAGTTACTTCTACTGAGTTGGCAGATGAGCGCTCATACAATAACTCGGCAAAGGCACGGGCGCGACCTCGCTCAGCAATTTCTAGAGCATTTCTGAATTTATGTTGTAGGGCAAGAGCTTGTTGCAAAAGGCTATAGGTATCTAATTGAGTATCGAACAGTGACACCTTATGAGCATCCTTTAATCCGCCTCTGAGAGATTCTCTAACCTCCATAGCATCACGGAGTGCATTTTCCGCTTTTGTTACATAACCATAGTTAAGCAGAGCAGCTCCCAGCCCATTAAGCGCAAATCCCTCTTCTTGGCGATCGCTAATCTCTTTAGCAATAGTCACAGCCTTCTGTTCATATTCAATCGCCTGCGGGTACTGTCCTAGTAAATTGCAAGTCATGCCCAAATTGGCAAGATAGTTAGCTTCGCCAGAGAGATCACCTAGCTCCTTTGCGATATTCAATGCTTGCTGATAATTTTCCATCGCCTGCTGGTATTTTCCTTTGGCTCTGTAAACCATACCCAAACCACTCAGGGCAATAGCTTTCCCAAACGGGTTACCAAGATCATGGTAAATCGTCATAGATTGATGGAAGTAGTCAATCGCCTCATCATACTTACCTGAAAAATTACAATAAGCCGCAGCTATATTAGCTAAAATATTTGCTTTCTCAAAGCGGGATTCAATCTTACATGAAATATCTAAAGATTCTTGATAATAAGCCATCGCCTGATCCTCTTGGTTCATCTTGTAGAAAATAAGACCGAGGCTTCCTAAAGCATTAATTTCTTCCTTTTTAAAACCATTAATTACTTCGGCTGAACCTAAGAGTAAATTATTGTCAACTTGTCCTTCAGTAATGCGAGTAATAACTTCTCTTACTAATTTAAGTTGTTGCTGATGGAGATCAAGTGCTTTGTTGTATTCACCCAATCTAAATAAGTTTTGACCTAGATTACCCAAAGCAGTAGCTTCCGCATGACGATTTTCAAACTTTTGTGCGATTTTTAAGGAATGTTTTTGGCAATCAATGGCTTTGTGGTACTCCCCCATAGACGAATAAGTCTTACCCAAATTTCCCCAGCACATACCTTTTTTTGCTTCCCCGGCACTACCACAAATTTTTGAGCAAATATCTAAAGATTGCTCATGGCAATTGATAGCTTTTTGATACTTTCCAAGAAATTCGTAAGCGTTACCCATAACACTCAAAACATCAACTTCTCCTTGACGATTGCCGATTTGTCGATAGATATTGAGTGCATCCTGCAACAACTGTAGTGAAGCTTTAAATTGACTGGTTCGATGTAACTCGATACTTTGTCGGAGTAGTTGATCAGCTTCAAGTTGAATAGCGATTTGCCGCAAGTAATTAGCCGAAGTCCGATTACCCCGATGTTCCCACATCTGAGCTACTTCTATTATCGTCTTTACAAAACCAGCATCTATCAGCTCCCGCTTAGACTCCAAAATTTCTTCTTTGTGGCTGGGACAAACCAGCAATACGTCAATTAGCCAGTGATAGTCTATGTTGCATTTTTGATTCATGGATTCAGCAGAATATAATAGGTGTATTTTATAGTTGGTAATCAGGCGTAAAAAATATTAAATTTATAAGCAACCAGAAACCAGATTGGCATGAAGTCCAGATAAACTTATTCACTTCTGTTGTGCATTCAACAAGTTCAACTTTTTGCTGTGAAGTTACACCAAACAACAACACCAACTGACTTAATACCCCATCGCTTCCCCCGCCACTCGCCGCCGATCATTCACCCCCCAACCCCCCCGATTCAACCTGAATCGACTCCGCCGCACCCCAACTCACAAACGGAATCACCCCATATCCCTCGATGACAGGTTAAATGCCTCGTCCATAAACCTGACCTCACCAGATAGCGTATGATTATGCCATACTCAAATAACGTCGCCGTTAAATCCTATCTAAACCTTAGCGTAAAACTATGAATGCGTACAAAAAATATATCACCCTTGAAGACCCCAAACAACTTATCCTAT
>CAKZMA010000267.1 GCA_937127375.1 uncultured Coleofasciculus sp.
AAAGAAAGTAGGGGCGCATAGATGTGCGCCCTTACCAACGCCGAAAAATCGACTATAGCACTACGCACTCTAGTTAGGACACATCAAGAAAACATCAAATCGCTTTGACCCTGAGCGAAGTCGAAGGGTCAATCCCTTGTCAGGTAAGCGTTTTCCTTCACTATTGCCTATTGCCTATTGCCTATTGCCTATTGCCCAGCGCGTAGCGCTATACCCCCGTTTTGGTAGGGACAAGACAAAGGGCAGAAGGCAAAGAGTAGGGATGCAAAGTATAGAAATAATAACTGTTTAGACAAACATACAGCAGATTTGGTGGTTGAGGAGGTCAAGCCTTAAGCAAGATCCCCGACTTCTTCAAGAAGTCGGGGATCTGTCTGTGTACTTCACTTACTACCAAAAGCGCTGTAATATCAATCCAATAATTCATCCACTGCTACACTAAATCCTTGTAATACCTCCTGTGTCCTGGCGACCTCACCCTTACCAAACCATAACTTTTGAGTTTGAGTCAGCACAAATATTAAGCGATTCTCTGGTAAAACTAACCAAACTTCCTGACAACCTGACTCCAAATACTCAGTCGCTTTTGCCCAAAAATCCTCAACTAAGTCAGTCGGGGAAGCCACCTCAGCAATTAACGGAAAACTGACAGGAAGTACCTCAAACTCACCATACTCTTCAAGCAATTCGCGAGTGATATAAGCAACATCTGGACGCCGCCCTTGTTTATGGGTACGACAGGGGGCTTCTGTCAACACTTCTCCCCCTTGCTCACTGGAGATTTTATAACTCCTCCAGTAATAATCTAATCTGGATTGAGTGACACTGTGCTTAAACGTCATTCCATTTTTCTCAACAAGTTTCCCATTCACCCACTCCATGCGATCAGGAGGATTTTGCATATAGTCTTCCAAGGAGAAAACTTTTTGTCCAACAGGAGTAGTCACCATATCTGCTTACTTTCCTTGGGTAACAATTACAATTGACAGATAACTTAATCTAGGAGCGATTTTCTGTCGCTTCTACCAGTTCCGCCATAGAACAATTCAACATCTCTAGCAAGCGCTGAACCTGAGCCACCGTCAGGCGAGGTGGATTTGAACTCGTCTCCCACACGTAGATTGTTTTTTCCGTCACTCCCAACTCCATCGCCACTTGTCGGCGAGTTAAGCCAGCACGGTTTCGCAATTCCATCAAAGTTACTTGATTACTTGCTTCAGTCATTATATACTGAACGGTAATTACTGTACGGTATAGACAAAACAGTAAAAACAAGAAATACAGTCAAGAGCAGAGTGTGGTGTGATAAACATGCAGCAGTTTTTTTAAAGAGGTAAGTAGTCGGACAATGCCTAACTAGACTAGCGTTGGGGCAAAACCTTGCTACCTAATTAACTATGACCTATGAACTATGAACCCTAAACTCAAATCGGAATTTCAATCACAAACTCTGTTCCTTGACCCGGTGTGGAATTACAGGTAAACGTTCCGCCATGTTTTTCAACAATGAGTTGATGGCTAATTGACAATCCTAAACCCGTACCTTTCCCCGGAGGTTTAGTGGTAAAAAAAGGCTCAAAGATTCGCTGTTTCAGTTCGTCATCTATTCCCGGTCCGTTATCGATAATGCGAATAACCGCACACGCCCCAGATTTCCCATTATCAATTAATTCTGTGCGAATCCAGATGGATGGCGTTATCGTTTGCTCACTGTCCCCATTAGCGGGTTGAGAACGCATGTCTTTTAGGGCATCAATGGCATTGCACAGCACATTCATAAATACCTGATTTAACCCACAAGGATAACAAGTGACTAAAGGCAGTGTGCTATAATCCTTGAACACTTTAATTTCTTGCTTGTTTCCTTTTGATTTTAAACGATAGTAGAGCATGACTAGGGTGCTATCTAGCCCTTGGTGAATATCTATCGATTGCTCTTCGTTTACTCCAGATAGGGTTTTGAGGGAATAAACAAGTTGACGCAGTCGTTCAGCACCCATTTGCATAGATGACAGGGTTTTGGGAAAATCTTTGAGGAGAAAATCTAGATCAATTTCTTCGGCTTCCTGTTGAATTTCTGGTGCAGGTTGGGGGTTATATTTGTTGTAGAGTTGGAGTAAATTTAATAAGTCTGTGGTATACTGTTGAGCATGAGGAAAATTGTTACATAAGAAATTAACCGGATTATTAATTTCGTGGGCAACTCCAGCCAGCAATTTGCCTAAGGTGGAAAGATGTTCTTTTTCGATCAACTGTTGTTGCGTCTGGCGCAGTTGATTTAATGTATCCTCGAGTTGTTCGGCTTGGGCTTTGTATTTTGCTTGGGATCGCCGCAAGGATTCTTCGGTAGCTTTGCGCTGGGTGATATCTGTGACGAAGCCTTCATAGTAGAGTAAATTCCCGTCGCGATCGCGCACCGCCCTAGCATTCTCACAAATCCAGATGATCTGCCCATCTTTCCGATACACCTGGGATTCAAAGTCTGTAACTGAATCGTGCGATCGCAGTTTCTCGATAAAGTCCCGTCGTCGATTTGGATCAACGTAAAGTTGTTGTCCAATGTCGGTTAGCTTCTCCAAAATTTCCGCTGGGGATGCATAGCCATAAATCTTTACCAGCGCTGGATTGCAGTCGATAAATCGCCCGTCTGGAGTGGTTTGAAAAATGCCCTCAACGGCACCCTCAAACATGCTGCGATATTTCCTCAGGGCTAACTCCATATCTTGACGTTCTGCAATTTGATCCGCTAATTCCTCATTCAACACTTCTATCTGCCGAGTTTGCTTAACCAAATTGGGACATAAGGGTTTGTCTGACTCCAACCAATCAGGTGGACTGTTGAGTAAACGGTCGCTGCTGGGAAGTAACATGAGGGTGTTGCTAAGCTTATCTGGGCATTACTACTAGCTTCTAGGATTCTGATCACGCTATCAGTGATATGTAGTCCGCAATACTTGTGATTTTAATCACTAAGTTGAGTGAGATGAGTCACGTTAAGCGCTAGGTGTCTCGACTGCCCTTGATTGTACGGATTGTTGCTAAAAATTGACTCAGGAATGGTAACCCGCCAATGGCTGGTAAAAAGTAACGCGAGGTACACAGCAATCCCAAGGCGGCGGCGGTGGCGGGGTCTAGATAGTCCTGATAAAACAAGACTAATGCGGCATCGCGTGTGCCAACTCCGGCAAAGGTGAGCGGTAATAATCCGGCTAAAATGGCGAGGGGAGACAAGGCGAGATTGACTAGAAAAGGAGTCGTCGCCTTCAGCGCTAGGATAAAAAACCAAATTTGTAATAAGTGTAAAAACCAAATAAAAATCGACGTCCCGGTGATTTTGAGAAGCTGACGTTGATCGCGCCAAAAATAGTCATGCATGTCGCCCCAAGAGCCTTGCATTGTTTCTAATTTGGAACGCATCTTTTTTGGGGCAATCTTGCGAGCCACGATAAAGAAAAAATAAGCAAATTTGCGAGACGCCAAGAGACAAATCCCCAAGATTAACCCCACGCCCACCGCTATCGTCATCAGCCAAAATAGCCAATCTTTCGGTTCATAGAGTAATAAACCAAAAACACACCACAACAGCAGGGATAAAAGATCACAAGCTTTTTCAAAAATCACCAGCGATAACGAAAGAGTCCCACTCAAATGACCACGCTGTTTCATGAAATAGGCTTTGGCAATATCCCCCATCTTGGACGGCAGTACCATATTTAAAACACTTGCCGCTAAGATTAACCGATTTGCCTCAAAAAAGCCCAAGCGAGATTCACTAGGCATCAGTTGTTGCAACCGCCAAGACGTGAATAAGGTTAGGGGAACAACCATTCCCAAGCTTACAGGCATCCAGACGCGATCGCTATTTTGGAAAACGGCAACGAGTTCGGGAAAATCAATTTTTGAGTAAATCACTGCCAGGATAATTAGGCTGACGGCGATTGAAATTAGTCGTTTCATAAATTAGTCATTGGTCATTTGTCATTAGTCTTATGTCTTATGTCACCGAACAGTGAACTTAGACTCATGATTCCTACTTTTAAAATTTTCGCTCTAATCGCAGCCATTCATAAGCATCTAGTTTCTTAACCTCATTGGTTAAATCTAACCAGGGCTGTAATTGTCCACGTTGAAACGTGCGACTCATAACCACATAAATCGAAGTTTGATCGCCACCCATTCCGGCAGCGACTACCTCTTTCCAGGACTGAGCTTGCAACTCATCAATGATATGCCATTGTCCATCTTTCCACTCTATCAAGCGACGGAAGTGGAACGGAGCTTTTTGCTTGCCTGTAATTAGCATTTTTTGTAAGAGTTTGCGGATTAAGTTGGGAAAGAAGCGACCCACTGTGAGCATGACAACTCGCAAAATTAGTAAGTTTGTGGGGGTCATTTGTTTCTGTTTTGCCCACCCCAACTCTCCTTCAATCATAATTTCATTTTCCTCAACTTTGACTTGATAGGTATCAACTAAATGACCGACAGCATTTTTTATCTTTTTACCCGTTATGACTTGCAATGAAAATTGAGTGTCAGAGGCGACTAAACGCTTGTCCTGAAACAGTTTAAATACTCCCCCTTTGTTTAAGGCTAAATACAGTTCCGTATTTTGGCGACGGTCAATTAAAACTTGTGCCTCCCTAAACCAAACTCGACCGGGAGAACGGGGAGTGGGTTCAGGTCGAGTTGACACAAAATCGCGCCATGTGAGTAAATAGTTCCAGGTATGGTGACCAATAATATGATCGTCAGCATAGCAAGGAGCCAGTCCATTTGCCAGTCCCACCAGGACGCGATCGTTAATTTCTAGGGCTTGGGGATACCACTGTCCCACAAGTTCAAAACCATGAGGAAAGAAATTGTATGTATTGCGACTGGTATATTCTCCCCCATAAGAGCCATCAGGATGGACAAATTCTGCGGCTAAATCAACCGCTTTGACTAATGCTTCTTTAAGCCGGGGATCAGGTCTAAGGTGATAAATTCGTGCTAAACAAGAAATCGTCAACGTATGGTAACCGGGGTCACAACCTTCGTACTCAATAAACCAACCTTCGGGATTTTGCCAAGATAATACTTGTTCTAAACGTTGCACTCTAGCTCTATCCCACTTGGTTGCTTGTAATAAATTAGATAGCAAATCTAGACATAAAACAATTAACGCTTGGTGATTAGTCAGGCGTCCACTTTCTTGATGATGGGCTAACCAATCGGCGCGTTTTTCAAAAAACTTTAAAGCAATTGGGTTATTTAACCCTAATTCTTGATAACTGTCAATACAGGCAAGTAGGGAAAATGCCGCTGCGCCTCCGGCTCGTTCAAACGGGAAATAGTCATCACAAGACCCATCCGGATGGGCGCTTTTAGCCGCATAAAGAATTCCAGCTTCTACCCAATCTTGCATCGCTGGTTGTTGGTAAAAAGGGTTATCGGATAACTGGGTATTATATGCTAATGCTAGAGGCAGAACAAACTCCTGAGCCATTCCACTGGGGAAATCGATAATTTTATACTGCCAGAAGTTGCGGTCAAAACAGCCGTAGGTAGGACTGTGCGGGTTGCGGTCTAGCAGGGTAAGGAGTTTGGGTATTTGGGCAAGGGCTTCGCGGGCAAACAGGTCTTTATTCATTGTCATTTGTCATTTGTCATTTGTCATTTGTCATTTGTCATTTGTCATTTGTCA